>JABSRX010000088.1:0-4241 GCA_013214695.1 Rhizobiaceae bacterium
GACAGGGCGCCCAATGTGCCTCCGATTGTGTAGCAATGGGCATCGGTTGCCGGGTAGGCGGGGTTTTCCTTGGCGGTCAGTTCCCAGCTCCATGGCGCAGGGATGGCATCTGAAACGGACACTGTCCCAAGCGCACCATTTTCAAACTTGAGCAGCACCACGGCGCTGTCTTCTACATCGTGACCACGGGTTTGATTGGTCTCCATCGCCTGCACCTCGACGACCTCACCGCACAGGTGGCGCAGCAAATCGATGTCATGGATCAGGTTGATGAAGATCGGACCGGCGCCCTTGGCACGCCGCCATGCAACATCGAAATACTCGTCCGGCTTCCGCAGCCAAAACTGTGCATGAACGGAAATCAGATTGCCCAGTTTGCCATCCACAATCGCAGCCTTCGCTGCCTTGATGATTGGATTATGGCGGCGGTGATGCCCGACCAGGATGGGCACGCCAGACTGGGCCGCTTCGTTGACCAGATTCTCGGCTTCATCAGCGATATCGGCAATCGGCTTCTCAATCAGCATTGGAATGCCGCGGCGTGTGCAGGCCAGGCCATGGGCGACATGCAACTGGTTGGGGGTGGCGATGATGACGCCGTCGGGGGCGTGGTTGGCGAGATAGGTGTCGATGTCCGGAATCCACAGACAGCTTTTTTCGGCGGCGAGTTCGCGTGCTGCGTCGGTTGGATCGACAATGGCGTGAAGGGCATTTGCAGCAGCGGCGATGCCGATATGTTTGCGACCGATCAGTCCGGCACCGACCACACCAATTTGGTGCGTCCGCTTGGGGGCGTTTGCTGATTGGGTCATCGCCAAAATTCCTTGCTGACCCAAATTGGCCCACTTGCGGGCACGTTCTTAGCCCGTTGGGAGCGTTTGCGAAACTGTGAATGAGTAGAAGAAATGATCATTGTGGAAGTTGAAATCGCGCAATCGGAATCCGGTCTTCGTCCGTGCCTATGAGGCCCGGCCGCTCCAAGATGCGGTGACATCGTTGGCGGCCTGCTGTAACAGGGGCAGCACGGATTGAACACGCTTGTTGTCCATCCGCGAGGACGGCGCGGCAATGGCCACAGCGCCGGCGCAGGCGTTGCGGCTGTCAAACAACGGCATCGCCAGTCCGACGACATCGGTCTCAAATCCGCCCTTGGATCGGGCAAATCCCTCCTTTCGAAAATCGATTAACAGGTTGCGAATCCGGGCAGCGTTGGTCTGGGTGTCCTCGGTGAATTTGGGCAGCCCGAGTTTGAGGATCTTGTCGACCCGTTCCTTTTCAAAGAAGGCAAGCACCGCCAAGCCGGAAGCGGTTGCGTGAAAGGGCAGCAGTTCATTGGTGTCCATGTACACGCGGATACCGTGCGACGGATCATCGATATGGGCCAGAGTGCTCAGCCCCTGGTCGCCCTGGATAACCGAGACATGGACCGTCTCGCTGACCTGGCTGTTGAGTTTGCGCAAGACCTCCATAGCCGCACGGCGGGCGGGGAAGGTTGTTTCCTTGACGATCTCCAGTCGGGAAATGGCTGGTCCCAGCCGATAGGCCCTTGAGGCGGCATCCTGATCGAGAAATCCACAGGCTTTCAGTTCACCCAGTCTGCGGTGCAGGGTGGCTTTGTCTTCACCTGTGAGTTGAACAAATTGACTGAGCCCGATCTCTGGCAGATCGGTGGAAAAATGCGTGAGCAATTGCAAGGCTTTTGCAATGGTTCCCATGGGGAGTGCTGACGTCTCCAAATCTTCTGAAGTTCGCTTGACAGACGTTCAATCTGGATTGAATATCTTCAACAGTAGGTTCATATAATGAACCAACTAAACTGGGAGGAGTCAATGAAGAAAATCATCAGCAGCCTTTTGTGCGCCACCGTGCTGGCCGCATCAGCAGCCGTCACCGTGCCTGCGCAGGCAGAATATCCAAACAAACCGGTTCAGTTCATCGTGCCTTGGCCTCCAGGGGACCTTGAAGATGTGCTGACTCGCATGATTGCAGAAGACCTGCAGAATGCCCATGGTCAGCCAGCCGCGGTGGTCAACAAGCCTGGCAAGGGTGCTGGCCCATTTCCGGGTGCGGTAGAAGTCGCCAAGGCCGATCCTGATGGCCACACGGTCGGTTCTTTCGTGATCGGTGTCCCGATCATCGGACCGCGTATCGGTATTCCTGAGCTCAATCCAAACCCGTTTGAGCCAGTCGGTATCTTCTTGACCTATCCCTTCGTTCTGGTTGCCGCAAAGGATGCACCTTATCAGTCGATGGCCGAACTGGCTGAGCATGCCAAATCCAACAAGGTGATCCTGGGCCATTTCGGTGCGCCGCTGATCCCAACCAAAGTGTCTCTGGCAATGGCCAAGAACATGGGGTTCTCCTATGCCTCTGACGCTGCCTTTGATGCGTTGGATTGCAACACCATTGCTTCTGGCGATGTCGACGTCATGAACACCACCATTCAGTTGGTCATGCCTTGCCTGGACAAGGTCAATGTTTTGGCGTCGGTCACGGAAGAGCGCATTTCGCTTGCGCCAGATGCACCGACTGTCGGTGAACTCGATTCATCGCTGGGCGTTGCCCTGTGGAACGGTCTTTTCGTCCACAAAGATACGCCAGCCGATGCACGGGCCAAGATCGAGGCCGCTGCCAAGCGGGTGATCGCCAGCGACAAGGCGAAGAAGTTCGCTCAGGAAACCGGTGCGCTGATCTACTGGAAAGATGCTGCATCCTCCACGGCGCAGATCGAAGCCGACACTGTCATCTTCGACCGGCTGAACGAGATCCTGCAATAAAGTCTGGGGCTTTGGCCCCTGACTTTCCAATGAATTTGACAGGGCGGCGCAATTCGTGCCCCCTGTCGTCCTATGCACGAAACGGTTTCAGGGCCGATCATGGAGCGTTCGCAGGCAGAGCCGGCCGCGACTTTTGAAAAACCGCCGCATCGGGCCGAATTGGTATTTGCGCTGGCGGCCTTTGCCGTTGGCCTTTTCCTGCTGACACAAATAGGTTCCCAGGTGACCTGGAGCTCGAGCCGAAGCCTGGTCAATCAGCCCGGATTCTGGCCGGTGATGGCGATTTTTGGCATGGTGATCTTCGGCGCGGCCGAAATCATTGTCAGCGTGCGACGATTTCGTTCTGAATCGACCGGTGACATTGCCGCTGAACTGTTCGACTGGGTGAAGGCCATCGAATTTGCCGGCTGGTTTCTGGTTTATGTTCTGGTTGTCCCCACCATTGGGTACTTGCTGGCAACCCTGCTGTTCTGCCTTCTGCTGACATGGCGGCTCGGCTATCGATCTAAGTCACGGCTCGTCGCTGCCGCGCTGACGGGATTGGCCGTAGTGCTGGTATTCAAATCAATGCTGTCGGTGAAAATCCCCGGCGGTGAGATCTATGAATATCTGCCGGCCGCATTGCGCAATTTCATGATACTGAATTTTTAGGCCGCATCATGGAATTGATCCTATCCGCCATTGATATCATTGCGCGACCAGATGTGATCCTGGCCTTGCTGATCGGTGCCATTGGCGGCGTGGTGATCGGCGCCATTCCCGGCGTTGGGCCAGCCATTGCCATCGCTATATTGCTGCCGGCCACCTTCTCGCTGGAACCGGTTGTTGGCCTAACATTGCTGTTGGGCATTTATGGATCTGCCATGTATGGCGGTTCGATACCGGCGATTCTGATCAATACGCCTGGTACACCGGTCAATGCGCTGACCACGTATGATGGCTATCCCATGACCCGACGGGGCGAAGCACCTCGGGCATTGTCTTTGGCCTATGGGGCGTCGTTTATCGGGGGCGTGGTGTCGGTCATCTGCCTGATGGCCTTCGCTCCCTATCTGGCCAAAATTGCCCCGCTGTTTGGATCGCGCGAAATTTTTCTGGCGGCGGTGTTGGGCATGGTGCTGGTGGTCATCGCCCACCGCGGCCGGAGCCTCGCCGCCGGTGCGCTGCTGTTCTTTGGCATATTCCTGGAATCAATCGGGCTGGAACCGGTTCAATACACGCAGCGCTATACATTCGGCCAGACCTGGCTGGCCTCGGGTGTCGACCTGATCGTCACCGTGTTGGGGCTGTTTGCGCTGTCACAGGCATTCGTTCTGCTGGTTGGCAAGGACAGCGAAGTCAAAACGCCCGATGTGAAAGGCGGGCTGTTTTCCGGCCTGGGCGAGGTGTTCCGCTTGCCCAAGATTGCCCTGCCTGGGGCGGGCTTTGGCACGGTGATGGGGATCATTCCGGGTGTTGGAGAAT
>JABSRX010000088.1:4251-29565 GCA_013214695.1 Rhizobiaceae bacterium
TTACTGCGCAGTTTCTGTCCTACAGTTGGACCCAGAAAATCACCCGCAATCCAGAACGCATCGGCAAGGGGGCACCAGAGGGCATCGTAGCTTCCGAAGCCGCCAACAATGCAGTACCGGCTGCTGCAATGATCCCGCTTCTGGCATTGGGCATTCCCGGTGAAGCGCTGACCGCCATGATGCTGTCGGTCTTTTATGTGCACAACATCGTACCGGGGCCGGGGTTGTTCCGTGACCAGATGGACTTTGTCATGGCGCTTTACCTGTGCCTGCTGCTGCTCAATGTCATTGCCTTGCTGTTCCTGGTCTTTGCAACGCGGCCCTTGCTGAAAGTTGTGTCGATCCCCAATCGATTCCTCGGCATGACAATTTTGACCTTGTCATTTGTCGGCGTTTATTCGCTGCGCAACTCGTTCACCGATTGCATCATCGCCGCCTGCTTTGGTCTGCTTGGCATGGTGTTGCGCCGGCTGGATCTGCCGGTGGTGCCGATCATATTGGGTATGGTCTTGGGCGGTATAGCTGAGTCGCGCTTCCGCACGTCGTTGCCGCGCATCGACACGCTTTATGATTGGATCAGCCGTCCGATGGCTGCCGGTATCTTTGCGCTGATTGTTTTTGTGTTGGCCATTCATGTCGTGTCTTTGCTGAGATCAAAGCAAAAGGCATGATCACCGTTTCAGGAGAAAACGATGTCTGAAAACAAAACCATCCTGGTCGTTGGCACATTTGACACCAAGTCGGATGAGCTGACCTACCTGTCGGAGCGGATTCGCTCGCAGGGCGGCACAGCTTTGACCATGGATGTCAGTGTGCTCGGTGATCCGGTTGAGCCGACGGATGTGTCAAAACACGCTGTTGCCGGGGCCGCCGGGTCCAGCATTCAGGCGGCAATCGATTCTGGTGATGAAAACACCGCCATGCAGATCATGGCCGAAGGGGCGTCGGCGCTGACCCGTCAATTGCACGCAGAAGGCAAGATCCACGGCATGATCGCCATGGGCGGCACGATGGGCACCGATCTGGCGCTGGATTGCGCCCGCAGCCTGCCCCTTGGCGTGCCGAAATACATCATTTCAACCGTCGCTTTCTCGCCGATCATTCCAGCTGATCGATTGTCCGCGGATATCCAGATGATCCTGTGGGCGGGTGGGCTTTATGGCCTGAATTCGTTCTGCAAGTCATCGCTGAGCCAGGCGGCGGGAGCCGTTCTCGGGGCGGCACGGGCGGTCGAACCGCCCACGGCTGACCGGCCGGTCATCGGCATGACAAGTTTGGGCTCGTCTTGTCTGTCCTACATGAAGCTGCTGAAACCGGCGCTTGAGGATCGCGGATTTGAGGTTGCCATCTTCCATGCGACCGGCATGGGCGGCATGGCCTATGAAAATATCGCGGCGGGTGGCGGCTTTGCCTGCGTCATGGATTTTGCCCTACCGGAACTGGGCAACTGGATGGTTGGATCGGTGATCAATGCCGGTGCTGACCGTATGCTCAATGCAGGCCGGGCCGGCATCCCGCAGATCGTGGCTCCCGGCTGTCTGGACCTGATCGACTATGCTGGATGGCAAGACATTCCCGAGCGGTTTCAGGACCGGCCCTTCCACGAGCACAACCGGCTGATCAAATCCTCGGGCCTGAACGCCGAGGAGCGGCGCGAAACGGCGCAGGAAATCGCCAAACGCCTATCGCCGTCGGCCGCGCCGACCCATGTCATACTGCCCAATCAGGGCATTGAGGAATGGGACAAGGAAGGCGAGCCGGCTCATGATCCAGAGGGTCTTGCAGCGTTCTGCGATGAGATGCGCAAAGTGATCAAGCCGCCGATCGGATTTTCCGACATCGACGCGCATATCAACGACCAGGCGTTCGCGGATGAGGCCCTGAATATTCTCGATCGCTGGGTCGCTGAGGGGATTGTCAAAACCTGACGGATCAATCCGCCGAGCGGTTTTCGGCGATGTGACCGGCGAGGAATTTGGCGTCTTCCCAGACGCCCCAGATGAACGATGAACCGCGCATCGACAGCCAGGGCAGGCCAAGGAAATAGATCCCGGCCTGTTTCGATACACCGCGATGGTGATTGGGTTTGCCGGTGCCATCGAAAGCATCGACCTGTAACCAGTTGAAATCCTGAACATATCCCGTCGCCCAGATGACGGTTTTGACGTTCTCGGCCTGCAGATCCAGCTCGGTTATCGGATTGGTGACGCAGTCCGGTGAGGGGCCAATCACCTTAGCCTCCGGTTCTTCTGGAAAATCCAGACCTTCCTTGGCGATATAGGCATCGGCTTCTTCAAGCACCGAGAGATAGTTTTGATCACCTTGCGAAATATTCTCCGCCAGGTCCGGGGCGATATGCACGATTCCATTGTCATAACTTTGGGTCATGCCCAGAAGCACCATGCCCCGTTCCGCATGGCGTCGGAAATCCACTGTCTCCCCCCCATGGGCGCCACTGACGGAAATGGTCACGTGTTCTTTGCCCGCTGGTGGCGTTTTGGCCTGCCATTTGCCGAGCACGCCGAGCCACCAGACAAAATCTTTGCCACGATAGCTGCGCGGTGGCCGGTCGTGTGGGCCGACCGAGAGGAACACTTTTCGACCGGAGCGCAACAACTCGTCGGCAATCTGCCCGCCGGACGAGCCGGCACCCACAACAAGAACAGCACCGTCCGGCAATTGTTGGGGGTTTTTGTACCCTTGTGAATGCATCTGCAGCAGATCGTCGCGTTGCTCAATCAGCGGTGGGATGACCGGTGTCTGAAACGGCCCGGTTGCGGCGACGACGTTGCGGGCATGGATCGGTCCCTGGCTGGTTTCAACGTCGAAGCCATCGCCCTCAGCACTCGGCTGGACCTGCAAGACCTCGACACCACAGCGGATCGGCGCCGAAATCTGGTCGGCAAACTCCTCGAAATAGCGGGTCATGCTGTGTTTGGAGGCAAATTCATCATCGCCGACATCGGCGATCAGTTTGACGGGGAAGCGGTCATGCCAGGCGGGGCCATTGGCAACGAGGGAGTCCCAACGGGCGGTGCGCCAGGCCTGGGCGATCTGGTCGCGTTCCAGAATCAGGTGAGGCAGTTTGTGCTCTGACAGATGGGCGCTCATTGCCAGTCCCGCCTGACCGCAGCCAACAATCAGCGTCTCTACAAATTCACGCGTCATCTGGATTTCCTACAGATTGAGGCCAAACCGTCGGTTGATTCAAATAATGACAATAGGGTCGGGTTTGTCGCTTTACTATTCCACCACAGTGGTATGGACTTATTTTTCAAGGCTGCCTAATCGATTTGCGAAGTGAATTTAAGGGCAGCGACATTTCGCGACAGTGGAGGTGGAAAAATGGACCAGATAACTTCGCCTTTGATGGAGACAGACGCCGTTTCTGAACTGCGGGACAATGTGTCCAAGCCGTTTGAACAAGCCTATGCTATGCCGAAAAGCGTCTATACCTCTTCGGACTTTCTGGCGCGCGAACTGGAAGACGTGTTCAAGCAGGACTGGTTCTGCGCGGGCCGAGCCTCCTCCTTGGCCAATCCGGGCGACTACACCACTTTGGAACTGGCGGGTCAGCCGATCATCGTGCTTCGCGACCGGGATGGCAACCTGCGGGCCATGTCGAACGTCTGCCTGCACCGCATGTCGACCTTGCTGCAGGGCAGGGGCAACGCGAAATCGATTGTCTGCCCTTACCATGCCTGGACCTACAATCTGGATGGGTCCTTGCGCGGTGCGCCGGCGATGAACCAGAACGAGGCCTTCTGCAAGGACGGCATGAAACTGCCGCAGGTGCGTTGCGAAGAATGGCTGGGCTGGATCATGATCAGCCTTAATCCGGACGCGGCACCGGTGACGCAGGTGCTTGCCGATGTGGAAGATCTGATCGGCGACTATCAGATGGAAACCTATGAGGAAACTTTCTTCGAAACCCATGTGTGGGACACCAACTGGAAGATCCTCGCCGAGAATTTCATGGAGAGTTATCATCTGCCCGTCTGTCATGCCGGTACGATTGGCGGTCTGTCCAAACTTGATGAAATGATCTGTCCGCCGGGTCTGCCAGCCTTCAATTATCATACGATCTTGAAGGACGAGTCGCTGAAGATTGCGATTGCCCATCCCAACAACAAACGCATGGAAGGGGACCGTCGCCGGACCACCTATTTGTTGGCAATTTACCCCAGCCTGATGATCACTCTGACGCCGGGCTATTTCTGGTACTTGTCGCTGCATCCCAAGGGCTATGATAAGGTGCAGATCTACTTTGGTGGCGGCATGTCGCCAGATTTTGTCAATGATCCCAAGGCGCAAGAGAGCTTTGAGCAGCTCAAAGCCTTGCTGGATGACGTCAATGTGGAAGACAAGGGCTGCACCGAAAAGGTGTTCCGCGGCCTGTCTTCAGGCCTGGCGAAACCGGGCCCTCTGTCGCATCTGGAACGCCCCAATTACGACTTTGCCCAATATCTGGCCCAGCGCATTTGCTGATCGGTCACCCCCTGTAGACGGACGTCGCGACTATGAGCCACAAACGCATTCGCCCCTTCAACACGAAGGACACCTATCCTGAGCAAAATCTGGACAACGATCTTGCGCAAGCCGTCGTGGCGCGTGGCGCGATGGTCTTCCTGCGCGGCCAGTGCCCGCAGAACCTCGATGATGCCAAGAACATCGACAGCCACGATCCGGTCGAGCAGACCCACAAGGTCATGCAAAACATCAAGCAGTTGATTGAGGAATGCGGTGGGCAGATGGAAGATCTGGTCAAGGTGGTGGTCTACATTACCGATGTGCGCCACCGCGAAGCCGTTTACCGGACCATGGGGGAATACATCAAAGGGGTGCATCCGGTGTCGACCGGGCTGGTGGTGCAGGCATTGGCCCGACCGGAATGGCTGGTTGAAATCGATGCGACCGCGGTGATTCCCGATCAGGAGTAAGTCATGACCTTTTCTCTGGTGGCCCGGTGCGAACGCACCGGCATGTTCGGCCTTGCCATTTCCTCATCATCCCCCGCCGTGGCAGCCCGTTGCTCCTATGCACGGGCCGGGGTCGGCGCTGTCGCCAGCCAGAATGTCACCGACCCGACGCTTGGCCCGTTGGGGCTCGACTTGATGCAGCAGGGCATGAGCGCGGCAGAAGCGGTTGATCGGATCAGGACGACGAGCGCCCACATCGACTACCGACAGGTTTTGGCGGTGGATGCGGCGGGGCAAACCGCCATCCATTCCGGCGCCCAGGCACTCGGCATCTGGTCACAGGCGCAGGCGCAAAATGTTGCCAGCGGCGGCAATTTGCTGGCCGACGAAAACGTGCCGCAGGCGATCGTCGATGGGTTCCTGTCGTCCGAGGGCCATTTGGGGGATCGCCTTATCAGCGCCATGCGGGCTGGTCTGGCGGCCGGAGGCGAAGCCGGGCCAGTCCATTCAGCCGGCATGAAGCTGGTCGATAAAGTGTCCTGGCCGGTCGCCGACTTGCGGTGCGATTGGACGGAGGCGTGTCCCATCGAAGAGATTGCAACCGCATGGGACGTCTACAAACCCCAGCTTGAAGCCTATGTGCAACGGGCGCTCGATCCCAGTGAAGCGCCGAGCTACGGCGTGCCCGGCGACGAGTGACGAATAGAAGCCCGCCGACTTCTACTGGCGCCAATAGGAAAAGCTGAGGCTTTCCGGCTCCAAACAGATCTGGTCGCTGCAGGCCTGGATGTCGAGGGTCAGCACCTGCGCCTCCTTTGAAACAGTGTCCGGCAGGGCATCTTCCAGAACCAGGTTACCTTCGTAAAGGCTGAGCGGCGTGCCGTTGAACTTCAGCTTCTTTTCAATCGGCTTTGGAAATTTTGCATTGGCTAGCGGGCCATTGGGCAGGGTCAGCGCGGTTGGGATGAAATACTCCTCCAGCGGTTTGTTGGAGTTGATGTGCCAACCGTCCTTCATGTGGACATCAAAGCGGAAAGCCTGATTGGCATGATCCAGCTTCAAGGCCACCTTCACATTGCCATTGGCCACATGGCGCAAATTGCCGGTGGGGGCTGTGGTGATGTCGAACACCTTGTTGACCAGCGTGCCGCGCGATTGCGCACTGGCAAGGGCATAGCCTGAAAGCGTGGCTGCAAGCACATTGGTGCGCTTTTTGAATTCGAAATCGCCTTCGCGCCGCCCCAGGGCGTCGAACAGCTGCAGAGCCAGCGAGTTGCCGGAAGGAATGGGGTTGTCGTCGAGTGGCGCATAATGGCCCATCCCGTCGGCCTCATGGGTCATGCGCAAAACCCGCCCTTCGAATTCGATTTGGTCGGCGAACTTCTCTCGGATGTCTTTCGCCAGACGCTGGGCGACGGACGACAGGTCCTGAAGCTGTTCCTCTTCAGGGGCATAGTCCTGCAGGGTCAGCAGGGCCACGCCAAGTCCTGCATAGTCGGCCAGTTGCCCGGCCACACCAATCCGGCCCTCATAGCTGACGCGCAGCAATTCCTCGTCTGTGAGCATGGATCCCAGAATATAGTCGGCACTGGCCTTGGCCGATTTCCAGTAGTCGGGACGGTCCAGCACATGCGCTGCATAGGCCATTGTCTCGATCATCATGGCGTTCCAGGACACCAGGATCTTCTCGTCCTTGTGGGGCGCATGGCGGGTTTTTTCGCGCAGTTCGCGCAGGAAATCCAAACCGATGTCCAGGTCGGCATAGAGCTGCTCTTCATCGGTGTCCATCTGCTTGGCGAGAAGGTCCAGCCGTGTGTCGAAGTGCAGAATATTGGCGCCTTCAAAGTTGCCTTCTTTGGTGACGGCGTAGATTTTCTTCAGCTGTTCCAGTTTAGGCTGCTCAAGGGCGTCGAACTCGTCCTTTGACCAGACATAGAAGTGGCCTTCGCCTTTGACGCCGGTTTCACTGATCGAGTCGGCGTCCTGAGCGGAATAGTAGCCACCCTTTTCGCTCTGCATTTCACGGATGACGTAATCGAAAACCCGCTGGGCGGTATGTTTGTAGCGATAGTCTCCGGTCAGTTCGTAGGTCCCAACCAACAGGCGACCGATCATCGCCTGGTTGTAGAGCATCTTCTCAAAATGCGGGACGAGCCAATTGGGGTCGACGGCGTAACGGTGGAACCCGCCACCGACATGATCGTGAATCCCGCCCATCAGCATACCATCTAGGGCCCCCTTGACCACGTCGAGCGCTGCTTTGTCGCCACGGCGGGCCTGATCGAGCAGCAGCAGCATGGCGGCTTCCTGCGGGAATTTCGGGGCGGTGCCGAGGCCGCCACTGAAATAATCAACCTGGTCGATGATCGACAGCACCGCCTGCTGCACCCGCGCCAGGGTGACGTCCTGTGCCGCCTCGCTACGGTTCATATAGCTCATGATGCCGTTGGTGATGCGGTCGCCTTCTTGTTGAAGGGTCGCCCTTTCCGACTTCCACATGTCCTTGATCTGATCCAAGGCATTCATCAGATCGTTGGGAGGCAGATAGGTTGCAGCATAGAAGGGCTTGGCGTCTGACGTCATGAACACCGAGTTCGGCCAACCACCGCGCCCGGTCAGCGCCTGGGTCGCCAACATGAACTGTTCATCAAGGTCCGGTCGGCGCTCGCGATCGATCTTGATGGAGACATAATGCTCATTGAGAAACGCGCCGATTGCTGGGTCCTCAAAACTCTCGCGCGCCATCACATGGCACCAGTGGCAGGTGGAATAGCCCACCGAAAGGAAGATCGGCTTGTTCTCGCGCTTGGCCTTGTTGAGCGCTTCTTCGCCCCAGGGATACCAATCTACGGGGTTGTACAGATGTTGTTGCAAATAGGGAGACTGAACCCCAAGCAGGTGATTGGGCTTGCGCTGCGTGTCTTGCGCCAGCGTTCCTCCCGCACTGATGATGAGCAGGGCCAAAGTCGAGAGGCCGACGAGTCTGTTGCGAAGGGTCATGGTGTCCCGAGCTCCGTTAATGCTTGCCAGATTGGCTATTTGATGTCCTTGAACCGCCTGCCATAGAGGCGCTCCAATTCGGCAATTTCGTCCGAAGTAAAACCAATCTTTTGCGCGATCTGCCCCAGTGTGGGCTGGGACAGATCTTCATATTCGTGGCGCTTGCCCAATAAGACAACGTTCGACCCTAAGGTGTGATCGATGTGGGCACGCCTGGCGTTGCTTGCCTGTTTCATGGTTGAGTTCCTAATTGTTGAGCGCCTCGTTGAGCGCTTCCGACAGGCTTGCAACCGAGCTTGGGCCTGTGAATTTCTGATCGTTGATGAACACGGTCGGTGTGGCGCGCACCTTGAATTTGGAGACTGCCAGGTTGCGGCCCTGGATCATCTTGGTCAGCAGATCCTGGTTGCCGAGACAGGCCTTAAAATCCGCCTCGGTCATGCCCGAAAGCTTCGAGATGCGCAGCAGTTCTGGCACTGGATTGCCGCGTCCCGCCCAGGATTGCTGAGTGGCAAAAAGTGCGTCCAGCATCGGGTAGTAACTGTTGTTCGGGGCACATTTCGCCAGCATGAAAGCCGCTTCGCCTCAGCGATCGCCATCAAACGGGAAGGGACGCAGAATGTATTTGACCTTGCCGGTATCAATGAAGTTCTTTTTGATTTCCGGCATGATCTGCTCATGAAATCTCTTGCAGTGAGGGCAGGTCATGGAGGCGTATTCGAGCAGCGTCACAGGGGCGTTGACGTCTCCCATGATTTCGTCGCCAAGCGGGATATTGTCATAGAGGCCTCGGTATGTTTGGGCCTGGGCCATGCCACCTGGCAGTGACAAGGCGGTTATGCCGGCCAGTGAGGCGGTTGCGATAAATTGTCTTCGGTTCAGTTGGTTCTTCATTTTTCAGTTCCTTGAATGTCTTTTGTGCCGGTGCGCCGTCTGCCACGTGATGCGCGGCGAGAGGCGTTGGTCAGATGACAACGATCGACGAACCCGGACGCACCCGGGTGTACAGATCGATGATGTCTTGATTGACCAGGCGCACACAGCCGCTGGAAACGGCCCGTCCAATGCTCGACACTTCCGGCGTGCCATGCAGCCGGTACAGCGTGTCCTTGCCGTCCTGGAAGATGTACAGGGCGCGGGCGCCGAGCGGATTGCGCAAGCCTGGTGGCATGCCGCCTCGGGCAGCGCTCCAGCGGGCCAGTTCAGGTTGCCGTTTGATCATTTCGGTCGGCGGCGTCCAGGTTGGCCACTTGCGCTTCCAGGCAATTTTGGCTCTGCCGGACCAGGCAAAACCTGCCCGTCCAAGCCCGACGCCATAGCGCATCGCCGTGCCGCCCTTCTCCACATGGTAGAGATAGAATTTGCGGGTATCGACAATCACCGTGCCGGGACGTTCCTTGGTCCGATAGCGGACCCTCTGGCGCTGGAACCGGCGCTTCAGCTTGCCCTTAGGCACAGCAGGGATGGGGAATCGCTCCTTTGGCCGCGCGCCGTAAAGCGCGCTGAAGCGGGGTTTTCGGCCCACCTGCAACGGGTGGGTGCGTACGTGTTCTGTGGTTTGTGAACACCCTGCCACGGTGGCCATTGCACCGAGCAAGAATAGACGTCTGTCCAACATAATGGAGTCCTTTGAAATGAACGGCGAGCACGTCTGGCGTGCAGATTCGTCTTCAAAGGATGGTTCGCGGTGGTCTCTTCAGGCGGTCGACAAAGTCCGGAATGCTGGCAGACTTGTTCAGCATGAATCGCGCTTTTGATGGCATTGGCGTGTGCAGCGTTGTGGCGCCATCAGCCAACGCCAGGGTTACACCGCAGACAAATTTTGAGGCGCTATGATCCTGTTTGCAGGGACAATCGTCTTTTTCCGCCACGTCTTTACTGTCCATGTCGGGCATGGCCGGGGAGGGAGTGGACGTCGCGTCGTTATCGACCAGAGTTGCGGTTGCAACCGTCACATCCTGGGCATGGCCGGCACCGAAGCGGGCGTCGCCGAGATTTGCCAGGGCAGAAATCAGCATGAAAGCAACCAGCAGAGATGTCGAAACGAGCTTTCCCATACCTCTGCAATATACCGGATTGATAACAGGAAAAAGTTATCGCCTCTACACGGTTTCGTGAATGACGCGTGTACACATTGTGGGGCGGCCTGGTGATCGATCAATTCATGTGAATAGTTTTGCCAGCTTTAAGTGACGCTTGACGCCGGTGATATTCTTGGCAGTGATGGCGTGTCGTTAGCATTGGGACTCTTAAACTGAATGAAAATCACCCGCTTGACCGTTTATAAGACCCACTTGCCTTATGTCGGAGGAACCTATGGCTGGGGCGCTGGAAATGCCATTTCCACAGCCATTTCCAGCGTGGTGGTGTTGGAGACCGACAGCGGCCTGTCGGGCTGCGGCGAATTCACGCCATGCGGTGAAAACTATATGGTGGCTCACTCTGAGGGCGTGGCCGCTGCGGCCAAACTGCTCGCACCCGTTTTGATTGGGCAGGACCCGCGCCAGGTCGAGCATATCGACTGGATCCTGGACCAGGCCATGCAGGTCCATGGCTATGCCAAGGCACCGATCATTGCGGCCTGTTACGATATTCTGGGCAAGGCGACGGAGATGCCTGTCTGGATGATGATGGGAGGCAAGCTGACGGATGGTGCGCCGATGTACAGGGTAGCGCCGCAGAAGTCGGTCGACGAAACCAAAGCCGAGCTGGAGCAGCATCGGGCTGCCGGCTACCGCCAGTTTCAGGTCAAGGTTGGGGCCGACTGGGAGGTCGACATTCAGCGCATTCGCCAGACCGTCCCACTTCTGAAAGCCGGTGAAAAGGCGATGGCGGATGCCAATCAGGGATGGCGCGTCGACAACGCCATCCGGGTCGCCCGGGCGACGCAGGACTTGGACTTTATCCTCGAGCAACCCTGCCAGACCTATGAGGAATGCCAGCAGGTTCGCCGCCACGTCGCGCAACCGATGAAGCTGGACGAGTGTGTCACCGGCATTTTGGCGGCCCAGCGGATCGTGCACGATAAGGGCGCCGAAATCTGTTGTCTGAAAATATCCAATCTGGGTGGCTTGGTGAAAGCCCGCCGGGTGCGGGACTATCTCGTCGCCAATCGCATACCGGTGGTCTCCGAAGACACCTGGGGCGGCGAGATCACCAGTTCCGCCGTTGCCCATTTCGCCGCTTCGACACCTGAGGATTATTTGATCAATTCAACCGACCTGCACAATTACAATACCCGCTCAACGGGCATTGGCGGTCCCCGGGTTGAAGACGGTAAACTCTACGCGCCTGACACGCCCGGCTTGGGTGTGGAGCCTGATTATGACTCATTGGGTGACCCGGTCGCGATCTACGGTTGATCGTCTTGGGCGCATCCGGCATGTGTTGATCAAAGCGACGCTGCAGCACGGTCGCAAGCACGCAAAGAATTGGAAAAGTCCATGTCTGATTATGTCATCCCCCAACCTCCGACGGCCACAATTCCCGTTGTCGGTGGCGGCGCGTTTCCGGTCCGCCGGGTCTATTGCATCGGCCGCAACTATGCGGCGCACGCGGTCGAGATGGGGCATGACCCGGACAGGGAGCCGCCGTTTTTCTTTCAAAAGAACCCCAACAATCTCGACGCTTCGGGCAACTTCCCCTATCCCCCTCATTCCAGCGATGTGCACCATGAAGCGGAATTGCTGGTGGCGCTGAAGTCGGGAGGGACGAACATCGCGCTGGAGGACGCGCTCGATCATGTCTGGGGATACGGTGTTTCGCTGGATATGACTCGCCGTGACCTGCAAGGGCAGGCGAAGAAGATGGGACGGCCCTGGGAGATCGGCAAAGCCTTTGAACGCTCGGCGCCGGTTGGGCCGTTGAAGGCGGTCGCGGAAACCGGGCATCTGGATGCCGGACGGGTGGAAATGAAGGTCAATGGCGAGCTGCGTCAGGAAGGCGACATGAACCAGATGATCTGGAAAGTGCCCGAGATGATTGCCTATCTGTCAGACTATTTCGAACTGGCAGCGGGGGACGTGATCCTGTCTGGAACACCTGCTGGCGTGGGGCCGGTTGAGCGCGGCGATGTCATGGAAGTGTATATTGAAGGCCTTGATACGCTGACCGTGAAGGTGGTTTAGGTCGCCTCGAAAATGAACCACTGAAACCAGAGCAGCGACGGATAGGCCGCCAGCCAGATCCAGAAAAACCGGTTCAGACCAAACAGGCAGGCATTGGCCAGGTGAAACAGCGCGGCAATTCCCAGCGCTGCAATCAGCAGGTTTTGGTGCAACAGGGATAAGGGCAGAAGTAGTTCAAACAAGATGACCGCCCAGGACATGGTCCAGCACAGAGTCGGCCGGTTCGAGAAGGCGCGCAGGTTTTCGCTCACCGGATAGGCGGAGAACTGGAAGACGTCGCGTAATGCGCGCCCTGATCGCCATTCCGGGTTTAGCAGTTTCACCCAACCGGAAATGAAATAGGAGAGGGTAAGCTGGGCCGCCAGATAGGCGAAAGCCACGATCTGCCAGAGCGGGGAGGGCGTAATCTGCGCCAACAACAGGCACCACAGAATGAGCAGGCTCATGCGGTCGCTGCCGCCGTTGTAAGGGCCCTGGAAGCGGTGCAGCATGACCAGGCTGATAAGCGCCAGAGTGACCAGCGCTGGAATGCTGGCTAACCCACTCAGCAGGGCAAGACACGCGAGAATACGCAGTAAAAACAGCCATCTGATGTCGGTGCTTGTTTTCAGATGTTCGAGGCTTTGCTGGACAAATGCCAGGGCAAGCAGGATTTCTGTCGCCCGAACGGCCGTCTCGAAAGTCATCTGATGATGCCCGATGCTGTAAACGGCTCTGAGAGATGGGTGATCTCTTCAATTAGGTCTCCACCTTCGCGGCGCACGAAAACCAGACGAAACTGCAAACGCTCGATGCCTGGTTCAACCATGTGGAGATGGCGCGCAAGCAGAGTCTTGATCTCGCGCTCGCTGTGTTCTGTCGGCTCCAGGGTTAGCCGTTCGGACAGGCTAACGAGATAGAGGGTTTCATTCCAGCGTGGGTTCCAAAACAATCGACCGAGGGTTTCCAGCGGCGTGACCCGTTGTGGCCGTGGGCGAAACTCCTGCCAATTGCTGTCAGTTGTTTCTGCCTCATGTACGGCTCGCCACTGCACCCTGGGCGAAGGCTCGATCGATTTGAAGAATTTCCAAGACGGTATCAGGCCGGGCAGGAGCAGGGAAAGAAGTCGAAACAAGGCTAGCGATTCGCAAGTTGGACGGGCCCGATCAAAATATCACAGCGGTCCGGTCGGGCGAAGATCGTCACTTCCCGGTCAGGTGGACAGGGCCTTCTCTACCCGATGCTCGCGGTAAACGACATAAAGACCGGCCAGAATGGTGATCACGATGCCAACCGCGGCCAGACCATTTGGCAGGTCGGCAAAAACGATGAAACCGATGATCGTGGCGATCGGGATCTCCAGATACTGCATCGGCGCAAGCGTTGCAGAGGGGGCAAATCTCAAGGACCAGGTCATCAGCAGATGCGCCATGGTGCCGAGAAACCCGATCGCAATCAGCAAGATGATTTCAATTGTATCCGGCATCACCATGGAGAGATCAAAGTGGTCAAACGGCAGGAAGGCGACGTAGACGACCGATAGAACAACCGTTGCCATGGCCCCGCTGGAAGTCTGTAGTGAAATCGGATCGACATGTTTGGCCAGTTGCCGGGTGACGAGCATGAACAGGGCGAAGTCGACGGCCACGAACAGCGGCAACAGGGCGGGGGCGCCCACTTCGGCAAAACTCGGCTGAATCACCAGCAGTGTGCCGATGAACCCTACGACACATGCAACCATGCGGTGCATGCCGACAGTTTCATTGAGCACGAACCGGCCCAGCAGAAGCATGATGAATGGCATCACAAAGGCAATCGCCACCGCATCGGCCAGGGGCAAAAACCGCAATGACAGGAACATGGCCCCGACGCCGAGAATGTGCAGCATCGTGCGCAGGGCAATCAGCTTGGTGATGCGTGGACTGGTCTTAAGCGTGCGGTCGGAAAATGCCACCACGGGTGCCAGGAAAAGCGCCTGCAGCACAAAGCGGACGAACAAAAGCTGCAGAAGCGGGATGGTCGGGCCAAGCACTTTGGCAATTGAATCGCCCATCGGGGCCACGATGCAAAACCCCAGCATCAGCATCATGCCCAATACCGGGCGGTCGTTGGTCATGATGATTTCCGACGGGTTGGACAGACAAGCTGTTTAACATCAATTGCATCTGACAGGAAGAAGGCATGGGGAGGGCAGACCGCGAGCAGATCCAGCACGGTCGCAAAAATTTAGAAGTGCAGTGGACATAATTGCAATTTTAAGTTGTATTATTGGCATTCAGTGTGAGGGATGAAACTTGACGTCGAATGCGAACAGATCAGGGCGCGCCACCGCAGATTTGCTTCTCGCCTTGATGTTTGTCGTCGCAGCGGCTGGCGTGTCCTGGGCCGATCACGAACCAAATTCGCGATGTGCCAATTATAAACCACATCCGAAGGGCTGCGTGATCAAGGGCAATATCAGCCGCAATGGCCGCATCTACCACGTACCTGGCAAAAGCCGCTGGTATGCACGCACCTGCATCAATCGGCCGGGTGAACGTTGGTTTTGCACTGAGAGGGAGGCTCAAGGGGGCGGGTGGCGCGCGCCCCGTGGTTGAAATGCTGAGCTTTATCGGCTGCCTGCGCAAAGAAAAAGGCTGGTTCTTTCGAACCAGCCTTTGACTTTTCAGCGGTTAGGTCGCTGGGGGCTGACTTACATCATGCCGCCCATGCCGCCCATGCCGCCCATGTCAGGCATGCCAGCTGGTGGGCCACCGGCGTCTTTAGCTGGAGCGTCGGCAACCATGGCTTCTGTTGTGATCAACAGGGAGGCGATGGAAGCAGCGTCCTGCAGAGCGTGACGGACAACTTTCACAGGGTCGATGATACCCATGGTGATCATGTCGCCGTATTTGCCGGTTGCAGCGTTGTAACCGAATGTGGCTTTCTTCTCGTCGAGAATGCGACCAACAACGATGGAACCTTCGTCACCAGCGTTTTCGGCGATCTGACGGACAGGAGCCTGCAGAGCGCGACGAACGATGTTAACACCGGCCATCTGGTCAGCGTTGGCGCCTTCGGTCTTGATGTTGTTGGAAGCGCGCAGCAGAGCCACACCACCACCAGGAACGATGCCTTCTTCAACCGCAGCGCGGGTTGCGTTCAGGGCGTCGTCAACGCGGTCTTTCTTCTCTTTCACTTCAACTTCAGAAGCGCCACCGATGGAGATCACGGCAACACCGCCAGCCAGCTTGGCCAGGCGTTCCTGCAGCTTCTCACGGTCGTAATCGGAAGAAGTTTCACCGATCTGCTGTTTGATCTGAGCAACGCGGGCCTGAACGTCTTTGTTCTTGCCAGCACCGTCGACAACAGTTGTTTCTTCTTTAGAGATGGAAACGCGCTTGGCGGTGCCCAGCATGTCGAGAGTGACGGTTTCCAGCTTGATGCCGAGATCTTCGGAGATCACCTGACCGCCGGTCAGGATGGCCAGATCTTCCAGCATGGCTTTACGGCGATCGCCGAAGCCAGGAGCCTTAACAGCAGCAACTTTCAGGCCACCGCGCAGCTTGTTGACAACCAGAGTAGCCAGCGCTTCGCCTTCGATGTCTTCAGCAACGATCAGCAGAGGCTTGCCGGTCTGAACAACAGCTTCCAGGATCGGCAGCATGGTCTGCAGAGTGGTCAGCTTTTTCTCGTGCAGCAGAATGTATGGATCGTCGAGATCGCAGAGCATTTTCTCGCTGTTGGTCACGAAGTAAGGGGACAGGTAACCGCGGTCGAACTGCATGCCTTCAACGACGTCGAGGGAAGATTCCAGAGACTTGGCTTCTTCAACGGTGATGACGCCTTCGTTGCCGACGCGCTGCATGGCTTCAGCAATACGGCCACCGATTTCGGACTCGCCGTTGGCGGAGATGGTACCAACCTGAGCGACTTCGTCAGAAGTTTTGATTTTTTTGGAGGACTTTTTCAGAGCCGCAACAACGTCAGCAACAGCGCTGTCGATACCGCGTTTCAGGTCCATTGGGTTCATGCCGGCAGCAACAGCCTTGGCGCCTTCGCGAACGATCGCCTGGGCCAGAACAGTAGCGGTTGTTGTGCCGTCACCGGCTTCATCGTTGGTGCGGGATGCGACTTCGCGCACCATCTGAGCACCCATGTTTTCGAACTTGTCTTCCAGTTCGATTTCCTTGGCAACCGATACACCGTCTTTGGTGATGCGTGGTGCGCCGAAAGATTTGTCGAGAACAACGTTACGGCCTTTAGGGCCGAGGGTTACCTTCACCGCGTTGGCGAGGACATCGACGCCGTGCAGCATGCTTGCGCGTGCATCGGTACCGAACTTTACTTCTTTAGCAGCCATTTTGACTTACTCCTGTTTTGCGCTTTTGCGCAAGAATTTCAAAGGTTTGGGATCCGGCAATTAGCCGATGATGCCCATGATGTCGGACTCTTTCATGATCAGCAGGTCTTCGCCGCCGATTTTGACTTCTGTGCCGGACCATTTGCCGAACAGCACGCGGTCGCCAGCTTTCACGTCCAGCTCGACCAGCTTGCCAGTTTCGTCACGAGCGCCAGAGCCTACGGAAACAACTTCACCTTCAGCGGGTTTTTCCTGAGCGGAGTCAGGGATGATAATGCCACCAGCAGTTTTGGTGTCAGCTTCGACGCGGCGAACGACAACGCGGTCGTGCAACGGGCGGAACTTCATTTTAGCCATTTGTAATTTATCCTGTACTAGGCTGCCCCGGTTCAAATTGACGAACCCAGAGCTTCTTCAATCAAGAAATGAAACGCGTGTTAGCACTCTCTAAAGGCGAGTGCTAACACGCGGCTGGTAGATAAGAAGATGGGTGCTGAGAGTCAAGTCACCGCTGGCTGTTTTTTAGGCAAGTGCAGCGGCGGCGGGATGAAGATCCAATCAGGATTCGTGGAGACTCAGTATTCTGGGCGCCGAAAGGGCAGGGCAGTTTTGGGCAACGCTGCCCGCTCAGCCCTTCATGAGCTTTTCTGCTTCAAGTTTCAAGGCATGGGCGAGAACTTCTGTACCGTAGCGCGGTTCTCCGGTGGCCGCTGGTTGGATCAGCGCCAGTTTGCGTTCCACCAGGCCCTTCTTGAACGGTCTCAGGGCCACATCACTGCCGCGCCGCGCCTCGGTCGCTGTATAGATGTGCGGTAGAATGGCGATGC
Source organism: Rhizobiaceae bacterium (assembly GCA_013214695.1). Taxonomy (GTDB): domain Bacteria; phylum Pseudomonadota; class Alphaproteobacteria; order Rhizobiales; family Rhizobiaceae; genus Pseudahrensia. The sequence continues at coordinate 21,446 of JABSRX010000088.1, forward strand.
CGGACCCGGTTGCTGCCATCAGACGAATGGCGTCCATGCTGGTGCCTTGATAGTCGTCCAGCACGGTCGCACCGCTGTCCTGTGCCAGCATATGGACGATACGCGACAGGCGGTGACTGCGATCAAGCGTCAGCAATGTGCGTCCCTGAAGATCTTCCAGTGACAGTGGGGACTTACCCTCAGCCAGCGGGTCGTCACTGGCAACGGCCGCCCAAAGTCGTTCGGTGAACAGCGGAACCTGATGGGTGCCGAGATGGTCCTCGGGAGTTGAAATGATCATGTCGAGACGGCCGCTGCGCAGATCATCCTCCAACCGCAAGGTGCTCTCTTCTTTCAAGACCAGGCGCAGTTCCGGGTTCTCGACATGCAGCTTGCGCACCACTTCAGGCAGCAGATATGGGCCGACCGATGGCAAAACACCAAGCCGCAGGCGGCCGCCAAACAGCCCTTCGTTGCGGCTCAAGGCCACCATGTCCTCAACCTCACGCAGAACCTGACGGGCCCGGCGAATGATTTCGTGCCCACCCGCCGTCGGGGTCGCACCGTTTCTGCCACGGCTGAAAATGCGCAGATCCAGGGCAAATTCCAGTTCCGCAATTTGCGCCGAAAGGCTGGGCTGGGAGACGTTAAGTCGTTTAGCTGCAAGGCCAAATTGCCCCGTATCGGCAACGGCCACGGCATATTCGAGCTGTCGGATGGTCGGCTTTAACATAGGAAAAAGCTATATTTCTTTTCGTTTTTATATATTGGAACTATTGAAAATTGCAACCTAGATGCAGCCCATCAGTTCCTTTCGCGCGGGTAAATGTCATGCAATACACCATTCGGACCATTCAATCGTTCCTCAAGCTCGAGGCCAGTGGCGGCATTGTCTTGATATTTGCCATGTTGGTGGCGCTGGCCTTGGCCAATAGCGGTCTTGCACCTTTTTATGACAGCTTTCTGGCGACCAACCTGCGCATCGGCGCTGGTAGCTTTGAAATTTCCAAGCCCGCGCTGCTGTGGATCAATGATGGCCTGATGGCGATCTTCTTCTTCCTTGTGGGGCTGGAGATCAAACGCGAAGTGCTGTCCGGCGAACTTTCCAGTCTCGACAAGGCGTTGCTGCCGCTGCTGGCAGCGATTGGCGGCATGGCCGTACCAGCGCTGGTCTTCTTCTGGATCAACTGGGGCAATACAGAATCGCTGAGCGGCTGGGCCATTCCCGCGGCAACCGATATTGCCTTTGCGCTGGGCGTTTTGGCCCTGTTCGGCTCGCGCGTGCCGGTGGCGCTGAAAGTGTTCCTGCTGGCCGTGGCGATCATTGATGACCTCGGCGCGATCATTATCATCGCTATGTTCTACACATCTGACTTGTCGATCAACGCACTGACTCTGTCGATGATGGGTTTTGTCCTGGCGGTCATCCTGAACCGCCTCGGTGTGCGCGCGCTGGCGCCTTACTTGCTGATCGGTATCTTCATGTGGGCCTGTGTGCTGAAGTCCGGCGTACATGCTACACTTGCTGGTGCTCTGATTGCGCTGGCCATTCCTTCGAAGTCTGAGAATGACGAGAAGCCATTGCTGCACAAGCTTGAGCACTCGCTGCATCCATGGGCAGCCTTCCTAATCCTGCCGGTCTTTGCCTTTGCCAATGCCGGGGTGCGCCTGGAAGGTGTCCAGTTCAGCGACCTGCTGGCGCCGCTGCCACTGGGCATCGCTGCAGGCCTCTTTATCGGCAAGCAGATTGGTGTGTTCGGCGCCACCTGGCTGGCCGTGAAGTCTGGGATTACCAAGCTGCCACAGGGTGTTGGTTGGGCTCAGATCTACGGCGTGGCCTGTCTGACGGGTATTGGTTTCACCATGAGCCTGTTCATCGGGTCGCTGGCCTTCAGCTCAGACGAGTTGATGAACCAGGTCCGCATCGGTGTGCTTCTCGGCTCGGCCCTATCGGCAGTCACCGGCTTTACCATCCTTCATCTGTCGATGAAGCGACAGGAAATGCCAAGCCAGGCTCAAACCGCCTAATCAACGAACGACTACAGACTACAGAAAGCTAAATACGATGGATGCAGCGCTCTCCATGCTTGCAACGAGCTTGCTCGTGCCCACAATCCTCTTCTTTGTCCTGGGCATGCTTGCAGCGGTGGCGCGAAGTGATCTTTCGATCCCCGATGGCGCTGCCAAGGTCATGTCGATCTACCTGCTGTTTGCCATCGGGTTCAAAGGCGGGGCCAGCCTAATCAGCAACGAAATCACCTGGCAGATTGTCGGGACACTGATTGCCGGCATCATCCTGTCCTTCGTGCTGCCCTTCATCGCCTTCTTCCTGCTGCGGGTGCTGACCAAACTGGATGATGTCAATGCGGCGGCAGTCGCCGGGCACTACGGGTCGATTTCGATCGTCACCTTCGTCACAGCCAGCAGCCTGCTTGAACTGAACGGCATGATCGCCGAGGGCTATCTGGTGGCGGTTGCCGCTGTGATGGAGGTGCCAGCCATCTTGTCGGCGCTTTGGATTGCCGGGACGCGCGGCGTCAAGGCTCAGTCGCAAAGCAAGCTGTTGCGCGATATTGTCGGAAACGGGTCCATCGTGCTTCTGGTCGGTTCGTTCCTGATTGGGGCGATCACCGGCGAGGAAGGCCTGAACGACGTGAAGCCGTTCATCATCGTGCCCTTTACCGGTATTCTCTGCCTGTTCCTGCTGGACATGGGCCTGTCGGCAGGCCGCAGCCTGGTCGAGAACCGCAAGTCGCTGACAGCAGGCCTGTTTGCCTTCGGTTTCATCATGCCGCTGGTTGGCTGTTTTGCAGGCTATGTCGCCGGATGGCTCCTGGGGCTTTCAGATGGCGGCGTGTTCCTGATGATGGTTCTGTCGGCTTCAGCGTCTTACATCGCCGTCCCGGCGGCGATGAAGATTGCGTTGCCTCAAGCCCAATCGGGGATCTATCTGACCATGTCGCTTGGGGTAACTTTCCCCTTCAACATAGCGATTGGTCTGCCGCTCTACTTGTGGATTGCCACCGCAGGATCATAGGCCGGGAGAGGGGGCTGGCACCCAAATTGCCAAGACGCCTCAACTGCCATTGAATTTGCTAACGCCATTTTAACTTACTTTTTCAAGCGATCTTCAATCTCTCTCCTTCACGATTGTGCGTGAATTAATGCGTCTTGCGTTGGGTCTTTGGGCGACCTTTGCGGGATATCATGTTGGAGTAGGAAACATGTTGAAGCGCTTTGTTGAGCGGGTAAATGGTTTCAAGGAAGACGTTCGCGGCAGCATCAAGTTGCTGGTGGGTCTCAGTACACCATTTCTGTTGCTGATTACCGGTGCTGGGGTGGACACTGCTGAGCTTTATCGCTCGCGCGTTAATTTCCAGAACGCCGTTGATGCCGGTGCGTTGATGGCCGCAAAGACCTTGGCCGCGACCGGCAGCGTGACACGCGCTTCGGCTGCTGGTGAAGAGCTGTTTTACGGAAACATCCGCAACATTGCCGCCGACGTCGGCGATGCCAGCATCACTTTTGACATGGGTGATGGCGATTGCGCATCGAGCCCGGTCGTTGCCAACGCAACCCTGCGCAAGAAAGTTTTCTTTGCGTTCATGCGTGCGGCCACAACAAATGTTTCTGGTGCAGGCGGTGGCACGGGGCTCATTGATGGCCGTAAGCGGGCCACCGAAGAGCAGGAAATGGTGCACATGACCGCTTCTGCAGAAGTGCAGTGCGGCAGTGACACGATTGAAATTGCTCTGGTTCTCGACAATTCCGGTTCCATGGGATCCAGCGGTAAGATCGGCACGCTGCGCTCTGCGGCGGCCGACCTGGTCAACACGCTGCACACCACAATGGGGCAGCAGTNGCGTCCGGATCCNATCAAGTTCTCGCTGGTACCGTTTGCCGGCATGGTCAATGTCGGACCGAACAACAGAAACGCATCCTGGATGGATACCACGGGTGTCGGCACTTATCATCACGAATATCTCGATTGGGATTCCGATCCCAATGCGGTGAAAGTCGGCAATACCTACCGCACATCCAGCGGTCAGCCGCTGACCCGTTTCACCCTGTTTGATCAGTTGCCAGGCATCAGCTGGGCAGGCTGTGTTGAATCGCGGCCTTATCCCGAGCACACCCGTGATACAACACCTGACGTCTCCAAGCCGGAAACCATGTTTGTGCCGACATTTGCGCCGGATACACCGGATAACTGGTCGGGTGACTACGAACAGATTTTGACGGTTTCGGCCGGGCAGGAAATTTGTGTCCAATTCCGAAGCGCAACCTATTGGCGCCGCGGTCGCTGGAGAACCCGCAGTAACCGCCGTTGTGAAGTGTGGTCCGACGGCTACCGCAATACCAGACACCCACAGGATTGGGGCTATCGTCCACGCTGGGATGATCGTATCGAATATCAGCGTGGTGAGTTTATCGGCAACACCGGCGGTTCTTCTTCTTATCAGAACGGCAACCGCATCTACGAAGAGCGCTATTACAACAACTACTTGAGAGATGATCACAACTTCCCGGCCTCGCTCGGGCATCCCAAATCGGCCGAGAACACCGGCACAGGCGATGATCAGTACAAGCGTCAGCGCTGGACGTGGAAATATTTCAACAACCCATCGGTTCGCGACGTCAACAACAACCGTTCAGGCTTGCCCTATGTACTGGGCACCGCTGGCGGCCCCAACGCCTTCTGTACGGTCCAGGAGATCACCGATCTGACGACCTCTCGCAGTGCTGTGATCAATGATATTGCAAGCATGCAGGCGCGTGGTTCGACCAACATTCCTGCCGGTGTTTCATGGGGGTGGCGGACCTTGTCTCCGAACGAGCCGTTCACCAATGGACGTGACTATTCCGTCGCTGACAACAAGAAGATCATGATCGTCATGACCGATGGTAACAACACCAATTACCCGATCACGTCCAACAGCTATTCGAGACGCAACAAGTCCTACTACAACACTTGGGGACACTCGGAGAACGAGCGTATCTTTGATGGTTTCGATGCTATCGCCAACCCGAGCCACAGCTATACAACTTTCCGTATGGCGATGGATGAGCATCTCGTGGAGACCTGCGCAAACGTGAAGGCGGCTGGTATTTCCATCTACACGATCGCTTTCGATGTTCCCAACGGATCGAGCGTGAAGACGATGCTGGAAAACTGTGCGTCCTCCGACATTGGCGGTAACAAGCAGTACTACGACGCTCAAAACAATTCACAGTTGGTGGCGACCTTCCAGTCGATTGCTGAACAACTGGCTGAATTGGCGATTACCAAGTAATCGAAAGCACAAGTAACCAAAAACGCCCGCTTCGAGCGGGCGTTTTTTTTGGGCTTCAGATCAGGCCGTCGATTCAAGCCTGTGTGGGGTTTCCGGTTCGGCGTTGATCAGCAGTTCTGCCTTGACCGGACGCGGTGGCGCAAACAGCAGGCCCTGTGCGAGGCCCAGCTCCATGTCGATCAAATTGACCGCATCACGGTCGCGTTCGACTTCGGTTGCGATCAGTTTGATGCCCTCAACTTCGAGGACTTCCGCCAGATTGGCCGGTTCAATGCCTTTGTTTGCGTCCTGCAATCCAGCGTGCAGCAGAATCGACGTCGGTACTTTGACAAATTTGAAGCCGCAGCGCGCCAGGTGTTCGGCGTCCAGATTGAGATCCTGAACGTTGCTCAACGACAGGCCGACATCCATGTCGGACAGGTTGGAAAGCCGATTGTGCTGTTCCTGATTGAGACCTGACAATTCGCGTTGGGTGATTTCGATGACCAGCGAACTGCGTAGGCTGGCATTGGCCTGCAGGAAGCTGAAGATTTCCCGGAAATTGTGGGCATCGCCCAGGGACGTCGGCGATATCGGGCAGAACACCCCGGCTTTTTTCTTTAGCAGATTGAGCTTGCGCACCATGCGCACCGCGCTGAAGACGATCTTCTTGTCGATGGCTGGCATCAGGCCAGCGGCATCTGCCAATTTGCGAAATTCGGATTGATCGACAAATTGACCATCCGCCGAATTGAGGCGCATGAAGGCATCAAAATAGGCCGGGCGCCGCGATGGCAGCTCGATGATCGGCTGCAGATGCATGTTGAGGCTTTTCTCGTCGAGCTTGATCTTCTTCTTGCGTTCGCCTTTTTGACTGGGCGCTGGGGCAGCGTAATCGTCGTCTTCCTGCGGATCCTCATCGACCGGATAGAAGTCCGGACGGATACGGTCGTCAGGTGAAGCCTGGCTGTCCTGCAAGGAATTGATGCGGCTGTTCAGGATCGCAATGGCTTCCGAGTGATCGGCCTGGAACATCGGGGCTATCGTGCCGTCTGCGCCAGCTTGTGCCTGGCCATTGGTGGCGCCGGTCAATTGCTCAAGCTGCAGCGTCAGCGCCTCAAGACGCCGCTTCATGTCGTCCTCATAATGAATCAGCGCCGCTGACTGAGACTTCATGTTGCGGATGTCGCGCGAGATCATGCGCTGGCGGTGCAGGATGATGATAACGAAAATGATCATCAGGCCAATCGTCGTCGATTGACCGACACTCATCAAATCGTTGCGAGCAAGGTAAATGACGCCGCTGAAGCACAGCGCAAGCATGCATGCGAGGATAAACAGGCGTTTCAGCCATTTACCAACCTGCTTAACTGCACTCATTGCGTACCGCTTTCACCAAGCTTGTCCCCAAAGTGCCACCGTCTGCCCCGTTGATGACGTGACTTATAATATTGCCTGAAATACTTCGAGCAATCGTATGACGAATCAATACACGCTACAGCGATTCATGCAAAGGCCCTGCAGTTTCAAACTTGACGGCACCTTCGGTTCAATTTACCCGGATGCTTTGAGGCCGTAAGCAGGGTTCCTTCATGTCGAAACGTATTTCAGGACTGAGCAGCATTGCCTCGGATTACCGGGCTATTCTGTGTGACGTCTGGGGTGTTTTGCACAACGGCCAGTCGGTCTATCGGCGCGCCGAAGATGCGTTGATGCAGTATCGCGCCCAGGGCGGCCGGGTGGTCCTGTTGACCAATTCCCCCCGGCCCAATCAAGGGGTGTTGGCCCAGTTGGACGGTCTGAATGTCGATCGTTCTGCCTTTGACGATATCGTGACCTCTGGCGACGTCACCCGAACACTGATTGCAGAGTCGCAAGGACCCATCTTTCACCTTGGACCGGAGCGGGATCTTCCCCTGTTTCATGGGTTGGACAAACAATTGACCAGCGAGGCCGACTGCGCAGCTGTTGTGTGTACGGGCCTGTTTGAAGACGAGGTGGAAACGCCCGAAGACTATCGCGACCGTCTGACAGAGCTGGCGCGCCGCGATGTCCCGTTCATTTGCGCCAATCCGGACCTTGTCGTCGAACGGGGCGATCGCCTAATCTATTGCGCTGGATCATTGGCAAAGCTTTACGGCGAATTGGGTGGCAGGACGCTGGTTGCCGGCAAACCCCACGCCCCGATATACAAGCTGGCCATGGAACGCCTTGCTGCCATCGATGGAGGTGCGGCTGCCCAACAGGATGCCATCTGCATCGGCGACGGCATGCCAACAGATGTGGCTGGTGCTGTGTCGAACGGGTTCGATTTGTTGTATATTTCTGCAGGAATTCATAGTGCAGAATATGGGCCTGCGGACGATCCCGACGAGGCAGCACTGGACGGCTTTTTGAAAAGCCATCAAGTTGATCCAACCGTGTGGATGCCACGCCTTTCATGGACAAACGACAATTCATGAATTCGTTTTATCATCACCAATTGGTTCGACCTGTTTCGGACGCGCAATCGGGCGCGGTGCTGGCGATCGGCAACTTTGATGGTGTGCATCGGGGCCATCAGGTGGTGCTTGAACAAGCCGTGTCGATTGCGCGCGAAACCGGCAGCAAGTGCTTCGCCTTGTCGTTTGAGCCGCACCCCAGAACGCTGTTCAAACCGAATTCACCAGTGTTCCGGCTCACCGATGAGGCGATGAAAGCCCGGGTTTTGGAAGCCTTTGGTCTTGATGGCCTGCTGGTTCTCGAATTCAGCCGGGACCTGGCTGGCACAAGCGCCGAAGACTTTGTGCAATCTTTGCTTCTGGAGCGGGCAGGCGCATCTCACGTGGTCTCGGGTTTCAATTTCCATTTTGGCAAAAACCGCGCCGG
>JABSRX010000089.1 GCA_013214695.1 Rhizobiaceae bacterium
CCTGGGCGAAGGCGTGTCCGGTCTGGTACCGGGTCAACTGGTCTCAATCTTTGGCGCCCGCACCTGCGGCACCTGCCATGACTGTCGTGCTGGACGCGATAATCTGTGTGACCACGTGCAGGGCGTTCACGGCTTCCATCTCGATGGATTTGCCCAGGAGTATGTCAACATCCCGGCACGCCAATGTGTCCCTGCCCCCTCCGGCTGCGACGATGTCGGTGCCGCACTGGCGCCGATTACGTTCGGCACCTGCGAACACATGCTGTTTGACAATGCTCTGCTGCAACCCTCTGAAACGATTCTCATTCAGGCCGGCGGATCCGGCATTGGTACAGCGGCGATCCAACTCGCCAAAGCCATTGGTTGTACTGTCATAACAACCGTTGGCAGCGACGATAAGATCGAACCTGCCAAGGCACTGGGCGCTGACCACGTGATCAATTATCGGGAAGATCGCTTCGAAGGGGCGGTCCGCAAGATCACCAAGAAACAGGGCGTCGACGTTGTTTTCGAACATGTCGGCAAGCAGACCTGGGCTGGTTCCATGCTGTCGATGAAACGCGGCGGGCGCCTCGTGACCTGCGGCTCCACCAGCGGCGTGTCGGCAGACACCAACCTGATGATGCTGTTCCAGCGTCAGTTGCGCCTGATCGGTTCATTTGGCTGCCGCATGGAAAACATGGTTTCGTCGATGGACAAGATGGCCCGCGGCTATGTCAAACCGATCGTCGACACCGAAGTTGAATTCGGCGATCTCGCGACAGCCCTGGAGCGCATGGAAAGCCGCAAGGTCTTTGGCAAAATCATCATGCGGATGAACTAAGCGACTGCCCCATGGCGCGTCTGATACGCAATCCCATCGTTGAACGCCTGTTGTTGTCGGTGAAAACCGCCAACGACTGGGTTGTTGCGAAGCTGGTTGGCCTGTTTCTTCATATCGCCAAGAAACTGCCGCCTCAGAAGTCGATCAACGCGGCTGAAAAAATCGCCCGGTTCCTGTCTCCTATCCTGCCACGCACGCGTCTCGCACGTCGCAACATCGCCTTGGCCTTTCCTGAAAAGTCCGAAGCCGAAGTGAAGGAAATGGCCAGGGGAGCCTGGGGCAATGTGGGCCGCACGATTGCAGAATACGTATTTCTAGATTTCCTGATCGATATCGACATTGAAGACCTGTCTGCCGGGCGCATCGAAATCGAGGGCATTGAGACATTCCTGAAACTGCGAGACAGTAAAAAGCCGGTCATCGTTTTCACCGGGCACACCGGCAATTGGGAGATTCTGCCCGTTGCCGCCGCCGCATTCGATCTCCACATCACGGCGCTGTTCCGTCCGCCCAACAATAAGTTTCTCGCCAAGAAGGTTTTGAAAGCGCGCCGCACCGAAGGTGGGCAACTGGTGCCTTCCCGCGCCGGTGCTGCCTGGGCGCTGGCGTCGGTGCTTGAGAACGACGGTGCCGTCGGGCTGTTGGCCGATCAGGCTTTCACTAAAGGTCCCCGGATTACGTTTATGGGCCGTGAAGTGTCCTCTAATCCGTTAGGGCCAAAACTGGCGGATCAATTCGACTGCGACATTCACCCGGCCCGATGCATCCGCCTGCCCGGTGGACGTTTTCGCATACAGCTCTTTGACGCCATCGACGTGGTGCGCAAAGAAAACGGCAAGATTGACCTGGCCGGAACCAACCAGGTGATTGCGGACATCATCGAGGATTGGGTGCGCGAATATCCCGAACAGTGGCTGTGGCTGCACGACCGCTGGAAGATCAAAACGATCCCACCGCGCAAAAAATAGTCAGGGTTGTTGGGCGGCAGCTGGCCGCCCGAACCAGTTCTATTCCGCTGGCATCAGCGCGTCATCGCCACCATAGTAGAGACCGACCGCATGGCGGGCTGTCGCAAAGAACAACCAGCGGTCGACAAACACACCAGCCATGAAGCTCAGCGCAGCGACGATGGTGAAGAATGCGGCGACGGACGCGATCTGCAACGCCAGAGCAAGCAGGATCAGCGGCAGAACCAGACCCAGCAGAAGCGCAATCCGATTGAGCTTCTGAGCATGTTTGCGGCCGATGCGAAAGGCCATTTCATTGGTCAGGTAGTTGCCCATCGCGTGGGGTCTTTCAAGCAGTCGAACCTTGCCGATATTGCCGAGACCTGTGGCGCTTTCCATGGTGGATTTGCCATAACCGACGCGCTCAGCGCGGTGGGACCAGCCGTATTTCACGGCCCAGGAACAGACCAGGAAAACCATGCACAGGTAAATCCAGATCTCAGTTGAGCGCGAGCCGGTCGGGGGGCCAAAAAAGCCAACATAGATCAGCGTTCCGCCGGTCAGGGCAAAGGCCAGATAAAAGGCTGGAGTCCAACCGGTATGCCAACTCGCGATGGTGCGCAGCGAAGCATAGATCATCGCCGTACAGTAAACCGTGATCGCGCAGCAGATCGCGCCGATATAGCCCAGGGTCAGATCAAAGGAGTTGTAGAAAATGCTCATCCCGGCCAGCAGGCACAGCGGCACATAGCTGATGAAGCACATGCAACCTTCGCGGGATAGCCAGCTTGATTTCCACTGGCTGACGGCGCGCCAGGCCCGTTGCGGATTGCCCAGATGCAATGTCGACGACAGGAACCCGATGGTGATCAGGGCAAGCGCCACAAACCAGGCAATCTTGGTGCTCAGCGCACCCGGATTGCCGTGACCTGTGGCCAAGACAAAGGCCAGGCCGTAGCCGGCACCGGACAGAGTGGTGAAAGAAATAACGGAAAGCGCCGGATGCATTAGTTGGCCTCCTTCTGCTTGCTGGAGGGCGACAGAGCGCGGTCAATCCAACCCAGCAATCCGCTGGCGCCTTCTGTCGATTCTTCGGTGTGAGCGGCGCCCAAATCGGCCCCTTCACCCAGATCACTGCGCGGCCGTGGAGGCAGATACTTGTTGACCGGCTTGTTGTCCTGCTCTGGCATCAGGTCGAAACCGCCACGTTCAGCAACGAGCAGTGACACGTTTGAATTCGGATCAGCAAAGTCGCCGAAATGACGTGCGCCCGCCGGGCAAGTGCGCACGCAAGCGGGCTGCCGGTCTACTTCCTGCAGTTCCTCATTGTAGATGCGGTCAACGCACAGAGTGCATTTCTTCATCACACCTGCAGCGAGGTCCATTTCACGGGCACCATAGGCACAAGACCAGGCGCAAAGACCACAGCCAATGCACTTGTCCTCATCGACCAGCACGATGCCATCTTCTGAACGCTTGTAAGAGGCGCCGGTCGGGCAAACAGTCACACACGGAGCATCTTCGCAGTGCAGGCAGGATTTCGGGAAGTGAACCACCCGCGCTTCGCCGGCGGTACCGATCACCTCGCCTACCCCTTGGCCTTTCGGTTTGTCGGGCACGACCTCGAACGTGTGGATGCGGTTGAGCCAGGCACCGGTCGGGTTCGCACCGTAGGGATCCTGATCGGACAATGCGGTGCCGTAGCCCGAGGTGTTCCATTCCTTACAGTTGATCACGCAGGCATGGCAGCCGACACAGGTGTCGAGGTCGATAACCAGACCCAGTTTCTTGTTGGTTGATTGTGGCAGGCTGGTCATTTCGTCCACTCCAGTCCGTAGCGCAGTTCATCGGTTGGCTTGGTTCGCTTCTTCTGCGGCTGAACCACAGGCTCACTGACCTCCGCTTCGGGCGGGGCCTTCTCGATGTTGACGCGCAAGTCATACCAGGCGGCCTGCCCGGTGATCGGATCGCTGTTCGACCAGCGATAGCCGTCACCCTTCGGCGGTAGCAATTCGTTGATCAGATGGTTGAGCAGGAAGCCTTTGGTGGCTTCTGGCGCGTTTTCGTCCAGGTTCCAGGCACCCCGGCGCTTGCCGATGGCATTCCAGGTCCACATGGTCCGGTCGTTAACCGCCTCCATACGGGCAATCTGTACCTTGATCTTGCCGTGCCAGGACGTGACCCAGGCCCAATCACCGTCTTCCAGTCCCTTCTCGTCGCAAATCGCGCTCGGAACATAAAGCGGGTTCTTGGTGTGAATCTGGCGCAACCAGGCGTTTTGCGATCCCCAGGAATGGTACATCGCCGCAGGACGCTGGGTCAGGGCATGATAGGGGAATTCCTTATCGGTACGATCCCCCAGACGCTCTTCTTCAAACGGCGCATACCAGGTCGGTAACGGGTTGAAAGTCAACTTCAGCCGGTCACGCAGGCGATCTGGTGGCTGGATATCCCCATGGCCTTCAGCGGCAAGGCGGAACTTCTGCATCACATCGCTGTACAGATTGAAGATCGAGGGCTGCGGGCTGTCATAAAAGCCCATATCCACCGCAAAGTCCTGATAGGCTTTGTTGGCATGCTTAAAGAACAGCGCTTCCTCAGGAAGATGGGTGATCGAGAACGAGCCGTTCTCCTTGTAGCGTTCCAACTGGTTCGGGTTGGGTTCCCCCCTGCCCGACTGGCTGCCATCCTTACCGCGATAGCCCGCCAGTGGTCCGATGCCCGGCTTGCGCTCGTGGTTGACGATGTAATCAGCATAGTCGGCAAAACGCGGCGAGCCGTCCTCATTGACCATCCCAGGCAGACCGAGACGGGCGCCGAGGTCCAGCACGACAGACTGGAAACCACGTACATCGCGGTTCGGCTCGACCACCGGCCAACGAATGGAATCGACCACGGCCTCAGGCTCCGAACACGGACGGTCCAGCAACGAGATACAGTCGTGACGCTCCAGGTAAGTGGTGTCGGGCAGAATCAGATCCGCATAGGACACCATTTCCGAATTATAGGCATCGGAATAGATGATGTGCGGGATCTTGTATTCGCCGTTCTCATCCTTGTCGGTCAGCATATCGATGACACCACGGGTGTTCATCGATGAGTTCCAGGCCATATTGGCCATGTACATGAACAGCGTGTCGATCTTGTAGGGATCGCCCGCATGAGCGTTGGCGATTACCATATGCATCATGCCGTGGGCTGAGAGCGGCGCGTCCCACGTGTAGGCCTTGTCGATGCGCAGTGGATGACCGTCCTTGTCCAGGGCAAGGTCCTCCGGCCCGTGCGGATAGCCCAGATGCGGCCCGGCCAGCGGACCAGTTGTCCCCTTCACATTGGTGGCGTGCGGCTTTGGATGGGCCGTATAGGGCTTCGGATAGGACGGCTTGCAACGGAAGCCGCCGGGGCAATCGATTGAGCCGATCAGCACCTGAAGCACGTGCAACGCACGGCAGGTCTGGAAACCGTTGGAGTGGGCCGAGATACCGCGCATGGCGTGCATGGAGACTGGACGGCCGATGAAGCGATCATGCTTCTCACCCTTCATGTCGACCCATTCCTGCTCAATGGTGATCTCTTCTTCGAAGGCCACCTTGGCGATTTCGGCGGCCAAGCCACGAATGGTTTCGGCGGCAATTCCGGTTTCCGCTGCGACCGCTTCAGGCGCATATTCCGGCTTGCTGTATTCTTCCGCCATCATCATCAACACCGGCTTGGCTTTGACCTTCTTCGGCAGGGTGACCTCGGAGGTCAGATGCGGAACGACACCCTTGGTGGTGTGGGGAACGGCCTTCTTCTTGGCAGCATCCCAAACCAGTTCAACGCCATTTTTGTCGCGCGCCAACATGCCATGGTCGGCAGTGCCCGGCGCATCAATCACCAGGAAAGGCGCGTTGGAATAGCGGATCAGATAGTCCACATCGATCTTCTGCATTCGGAACAGTTCGTGGATCACCGACAGGATCAGCAGGCCGTCGGTGCCTGGACGAATACCGAGCCAATTGTCGGCAACGGCTGAATAGCCGGTCCGCACCGGGTTGACCGATACAAAGCGCCCGCCGTTCTTTTTCAGTTTGCCGATGCCCATCTTGATCGGATTGGAATCGTGATCCTCTGCGACGCCGAACATGACGAAGAGTTTGGTACGGTCCCAGTCCGGCGACCCAAACTCCCAGAACGCGCCACCGATCGTGTAGATGCCGGCTGCCGCCATGTTGACCGAACAGAAACCGCCATGGGCGGCATAGTTGGGCGTGCCAAACTGTTGAGCCCACCAGGAGGTCAGAGACTGCGACTGGTCGCGCCCGGTGAAAAAGGCTAGTTTCTTGGGGTCCTGTTTCAGTGGCTCCATCCAATCGACGGCCTGCTGCAGCGCTTCTTCCCAACTGATTTCTTCAAATTCACCAGATCCGCGGGGGCCAACGCGACGCATCGGCGCGTTCAGGCGGGCCGGTGAATAGTGCTGCATGATTCCAGCAGAGCCCTTCGCGCAGAGCACGCCCTGGTTGACCGGGTGATCGCGATTGCCTTCGATATAGCGCACGCTTTTCTCGCCATTTGCGCCGGGCTTCAAATAGACATTGATGCCACAGCGACAGGCGCACATGTAGCACACGGTCGAGTGTTTTTCCCCCAGGGGCTCGGACAGTTGAAGCTCCGGATCCGCCATTCAATTATGCTCCCATCATTCTCAAGCCAAACCCATGCGCGCCAGACCGGCTGCCGCCAGCAGCATCAGCAGACACAGGCAAAAGGGTTTGTAGTAGGGTTCCAGACGTGGCTGAAACAGTTTTTGGCCGGCGATCACGCCAGCCATACAAATCGGCGCAAAGAGCAAGCCACGCGCAATCGCCTGACCGTCAAACATGCCGTAGAAATTCATAAACAAGAACGAGACAAGGCTAGCGCAAAACAGATACATGACCAGCGAAGCCCGCATCACATTGGCAGGTGCATCACGCGCCAATACGTACAGTGCCACCACCATGCCGCCGACCGATGCCAGACCAGTCGCCATGCCGGCCGTCAAACCAGACAGATAGACGCCAGGTCTTGTTGCCAGGAAAGCAGCCCGCACTTTCAGAAGTTGCAGAGCAGCCAGAGTCAAAATGACGCCCAGCGCAATCGCCTTGGATGTCTCAATCGGTAGTGTGTTGGTCAGATAAAGCCCGACGGGCAATCCAAGCCCCGAGCCGACAACCAGACCTGTGACAACGGCACGGTCCCATTGCCGCACACCATCTCTCACCATGAGCAGGCTTGCCGACATCTCAAGAAACCAACAAACGACGATAAGCTCGATTGGTGGCAGAATGACCACCAATGCAGCCATCACCAGGGCGGACAGTGCGAAGCCTGAAAAACCCCGCACCATGCCCGCCAGAAAGATGACGATCAGACAAATCCAGAACTCCAGTTGGGACAGATTTGTCAGGCCGAGCAGGGTTTCCATTCAGATTTGCCTCTTTCAATGTCACCCTGCCCTACCCATTCTCGTCTCCGGAAAGTCCGGAAAATTACGCTCCCACTTGTGGGCGCATATCGGCTGGGTTGATACCAGCAACAGACACAGGCTTTTTCATTGCGTCACGGCGGAACGGTTCACCCAGTTCCTGGTTGAGCAAGACTTCGATGAATGTGGTTTCGCCCTTTTTCATCTGAGCATCAACCGCTTTGTCGAGTTCTGCAGTCAATTCTTCCATCGAAGAAACCTGGACGCCGTTGACGCCACAAGCCCGTGCGATCGCTGCATATTCCACGTCCAGATCCAGTTCTGTTCCAACGAAGTTGTCGTCGAACCAAAGCGTGGTGTTACGCTTCTCAGCGCCCCACTGGTAGTTGCGGAAGATCACCATTGTGATTGGCGGCCAGTCGTCACGGCCACAGGCGGTCATTTCGTTCATCGAGATGCCGAAAGCGCCGTCGCCTGCAAAGCCGACAACCGGGGTATCTGGGTTGCCCATTTTGGCACCGATGATTGCCGGGAAACCGTAACCACAAGGACCGAACAGACCAGGGGCCAGATATTTACGGCCCTGCTCGAAGGTTGGATAGGCGTTCCCAATGGCGCAGTTGTTGCCGATGTCGGAAGAAATGATTGCTTCCTTCGGCAGCGCCTGCTGGATCGCGCGCCAAGCCATGCGTGGTGACATTTTCTCAGGCTCACGGTTGCGCGAACGCTCGTTCCAGTCTGTGCCTGGATCATCGTCTTCGTGATCCATCGAAGAAAGTGTCTGCAACCAGGACGATTTGGTCTGATGGATAAGAGCTTCGCGCTCTTTCAATTCATCGGAGGAAGCCGCAGGCGACACCAGAGCGGTAAGCTGCTGCGCAACTTTCAGAGCATCGCCCTGAATGCCAACATCAACCGGCTTGGTCAGGCCAATGCGGTCGGCGTTGATGTCGACCTGGATCAACTTGGCATCTTTTGGCCAGTAGTCGATGCCATAGCCAGGCAGTGTCGAGAACGGGTTCAAACGGGTACCCAATGCCAAAACAACGTCGGCCTTGGAAATCAGCTCCATGGCGCCCTTCGATCCGTTGTAGCCCAACGGGCCGACAGACAGCGGGTGGCTGCCTGGGAACGCATCATTGTGCTGGTAGTTGCAGCATACCGGAGCCGACAGTTTCTCAGCCAGTTTGGCCGAAGCCTCAATCGCGCCACCCAGAACCACGCCAGCGCCATTCAGGATCACCGGGAATTTAGCTTCGGAGAGCATCTTGGCAGCTTCGGCGACCGCCTGCTCACCACCTGCGGGCAGTTCGAATTCAACGATCTGAGGCAGCTCGATATCAACAACCTGCGTCCAGAAATCGCGTGGAATGTTGATTTGTGCTGGAGCGCAACCGCGCCAGGCCTGAGCGATGACGCGGTTCAGGACTTCAGCGATACGCGTTGGATCGCGCACTTCTTCCTGATAGCAAACCATGTCTTCGAACAACTTCATCTGTTCGATTTCCTGGAAACCACCCTGACCGATTGTTTTGTTGGCTGCCTGAGGCGTTACCAGCAAAAGAGGTGTGTGGTTCCAGTACGCGGTCTTCACCGGGGTCACAAAGTTGGTGATACCGGGGCCGTTCTGGGCCACCATCATTGACATTTTGCCGGTTGAACGGGTGAAACCGTCGGCCATCATGCCGGCGTTACATTCATGGGCACAATCCCAGAAGCTTATGCCTGCTTGCGGAAACAGNTCGGAAATCGGCATCATAGCCGAACCGATAATGCCAAAAGCATGTTGGATTCCATGCATTTGCAGTACTTTTACAAAAGCTTCTTCGGTCGTCATTTTTGTCATGGTGGGCCTCTCACTCGTTAAAAAACGAGACAACAAGTCTCAATTTTTGTCATTAACATAGATATTACGCGCCATCAACGGCGGTCGATTAGGGCCAAATGAGCAGCCTTCATAGTGCCACATGATCCAGATCTCCCTCTGCCGGTTATGTGAACGGCAAATGCACCCACAAACGTGACGAAAGACGGAAAATATGCTTGAAAACCAGCGGGAATACGGAAGGTCATCGACATGCAACGCCAAGCCAAATCTGGACAATCCAGAAACCGCCTGTCGCGATGGGGTATTACCGCTGTCGTGCTGATATCAATGGGCACATCGATGCAGGCGCAAGCACGCGTGAGTACACAAAACTACACGTGTTCCGACGTCAAAGACCTGATCTTCCAGCAAGGAGCCATTGTGCTCAACATCAAGGGCAATTCGGTTTACAAGCGGTTTGTCGCCGACCGGAGCTTCTGTCAGGCCAACCAACGCCTTGAGCGCATCAACGTACCGTCAAAATCAGAAAAGTGCCGGCTGCACTTTTGCGTAGAGCGCGTCGAAAACGACTAGCGGCGAACGGCAGGCGGCAGGCGACGAGCCGCAGGCGGCTAACCACCGCGCTTACGTGCCAAAGCTGCAAGCTTCTCGATGCCCGGCTCAATTTTCGCGTGATCGATGGAGGAGAAGCCAAGTCGGAAGCACTTCCGGTTATTGCCCTCCTTGAAATACACGCTGCCCGGTTCTATCAGGATCCCATTGTCCAGCGCCACCTTTGCCAGGGCCGTCGTATCTATGCGTGACTCATCGGGCAGTTGCACCCAATAGGATGATCCACCCATCCCCTGTACCAATTCTGCTTCGGAAAAGTGTTCTGTCAGCGCAGCCCCCATGGCGTTCCAGCGCTCGCGGTAGACCCGATGCAAGCGCCGCACGAACACATCGTAATACCCCAGTGACAGAAAGAAGGCTGTGCTGCGCTGATTGTTGGTTGGCGGATGCCGCACCATCAACCGCCTCAGGGCGCGCATCTCTTCAATGAGTTCTTTGGAAGCAACCACGAATCCCAGGCGCAAACCGGGGAACAGGGTCTTGGAGAAAGACCCCATATAAATCACCCGCCCCTCCTGATCCAAACTCTTCAATGCCGGCAGGGGTTTGCCGACATAGTTTGATTCAAGTTCGTAATCATCCTCAAGAATGATCAGGTCGTTTTCAGAAGCCTTTTCCAGCAGCGCCCGCCGCCGCGCATCGGTCATGGTGACGGTGGTCGGCAATTGATGGCTGGGAGTCGTGTAGACGATGTCGGCATCATCCAACCGCTCATCCACTGGCAATCCCTGGCGATCGACTCTTACCGGAATAATCTTGTCGGTACGGAGCGCAAAGATGTTGCGGGCATCGGGATAGCCGGGGTCTTCCATGACGATGCGGGTTTGTGGTCCGACCAACAGGCTTGCCAACGTATACAACGCTTGTTGTGCGCCCAGGGTGACCAGGATCTGATCTTCGCCGACCAGAATACCGCGACGCGGCAGGATGCGTGTTCGAATTTGATCGACCAACATGGGGTCGTCATTGTCCAGAATGTCCTGGCTCCATTCGTCCAGCCATTTTTTGCCCATCGCCTTGTAGACGCAGTCACGCCAGTCGGTGATCGGGAACAGAGTTGGATCCGGCTGCCCGTAAATGAACGGAAAAGGCAGGCTTAGCCAATCGCGTGGCTTTTGGATATTGCGCTGCTCGGCCGGCTTCTTCAGAATTTTGCCATCCCAAGAAACCGGATTGCTGCTTTCAGGTTCGATAACGGCAGCAATTGGCTGGGAGGAATTGTACATTCCCATTTCCAACACGGTCTCGTTAACGAAATAGCCTGACCGCTCCGACGTCCGCAAATAACCGTCATCCGTCAGCCCCTGATAGACCAGAACCGACGTGTTACGCGAAATGCCCAGCTGCTGGGACAGGTGCCGAGTCGAAGGCAGCTTGTCACCCGGTCGCAGATGACCGGCCAGAATCGCTGACACCAAAACTTCCCGTAGTTGAGCCTGAAGGCTCTTATTTGCGTTGCGATCAAGCGCAATCAGGAAATCTCTCAATATGGCTCCAGATCAGAACTCGCCCTAGGTCCAGAAGTTGTCTTCCAGAGCAGCCAAATTGTCAACTGCGACAAAGGCGGCGAGCGGCGGCGGCGAGCGGCGGCACCGCCCATCGGGCAATTGTGACTGGGCCACAAAACAAAACAGCCCGAACGTAAGTCCGGGCTGTTTCCGAAAAATGGGCTGGTTTGGGCCTTACGCCGCCAGAACCCGCGTAATCGCGCCATCGATGCTGGTCACAATCTCGTCCAGGTCCGACTTGGTGCAAATCAGCGCTGGGCTCAGGCACAACGTGTTGTTGAAACCCGCCAGAGAGCGGTTGGTCACACCGATGACCACTGCGTCCTGCTTGAAGCATTCGGCAACAATCGCCTGGGCGATGCTTTCATCCGCGGGCTCGCGGGTATCGCGGTCGGCCACCAGTTCAGCACCGCAGAACAGGCCTTTGCCGCGCACGTCGCCGATGATCTTATGCTTGGCCATCAGGCCACGCAGACCTTCCATCAGGTACTCACCCATCTCGGTGGTGTTTTCCAACAGCTTTTCGTCTTCCAGAATGCGCATATTTTCCAGAGCCGCCGCAGGACCGGAGGCGCAGCCTCCAAAGGTCGAGATATCGCGGAAATAGCTCATCGGATCATCCGGATCAGCCTTGAACATCTGGAACACTTCTTCAGTGGTCACGGTGCAGGAGATCGCCGCATAGCCGGAAGCAACACCCTTCGCCATTGTCACCATGTCTGGCTGAATGCCGTAATGCTGATAACCGAACCATGTGCCGGTACGGCCCATGCCGCAGACCACTTCGTCGATGATCAGCAACACATCGTACTTCTTGCAGATTTCCTGAACCCGCGGCCAATAGCCTTCTGGTGGTGTGATAACACCGCCACCAGCAGTGATTGGCTCAAGGATCAGAGCGCCGACTGTATCGGCGCCCTCACGCAGAATCACCTCTTCGATCGCATTGGCGGCGCGGATGCCATAATCGTCGACCTCACCCCACTGGGAGCGATATTCGAGGCAGTGTGGCACTTCCACAAAACCGGGTGTGAACGGACCGTACTGGCCCTTGCGCTCGTCCTGACCGCCGGATGACAGGGCGGTAATTGTGGTGCCGTGATAATCGCGGTTGCGGTACAGGATCTTATGCTTCTTGCCGCCATACTTGTTATGGGCAATCTGGCGCACGATCTTGTAGGTCTTCTCGTTGGCTTCTGAGCCGGAGTTTGAGAAATAGACGCGGCTCATGCCCGGCATTTTCTCGATCAGGCGTTCAGCAAACAAAGCGCCCGGTACGCTGCCCATGGAGCCAGCGAAATAGTTCATCTTGACCAACTGGTCGCGCACAGCATCTGCAATGGTTGTGCGGCCATAACCAACATTGACGGTCCAAACACCGCCAGAAACCGCGTCCAGGTGCTCACGCCCAGCCTGGTTCCAGACGCGCATGCCCTTGCCTTCCACGATGATCAGCGGATCAGTGGCATCAAATTTCTTGTGTTGTGTGAGATGGTGCCAAACGTGGGCTTTGTCAGCTTCCACCACGTGGCTGATGTCGTTCTCTCCGATATGCACATTCATAGCTTTTCTCCATAATGAAGCGCACCAAAATCAGTGTGTCTCTACTCCACCACAGATACCGCATCATGAACAGGTAACCTTCTGGTCCAGTCGAGAAATTTGGATGGGTCCAGACGATCATTGAAGACGTGTGAAATCGACAATAGGTGCGCGCAATGCCATCCACAATCTGCCCGAATCCAGCTAAAGCACGACATTACAAAGGCTGACAGGCGGCACCCAAACTGCTTAACTGGCTGATAGTCTGATCACAAAACGGGAGATCACCCATGCGTACCTTGAAAAAACTACTGGCGGTTGCGCTGATGACCACCGCCATTGCCCCAGCGACAATGGTTGGTGCTGCATTCGCCGCCAAAACCAGCCTGATCATGGGCATGGTGCTTGAGCCCCCTCATCTGGACCCAACTGCGGGCGCACCTGCGGCGATCGATGAAGTCGTCTATGCCAACGTTTTTGAAGGCCTCACCCGCATTGGCTCCAAAGGTGAAGTGCTGCCCGGCCTGGCCGAAAGCTGGGATATTTCCGAAGACGGCAAGACCTACACCTTCAAGCTGCGCACGGGCGTCAAATACCACGACGGCTCAGCCTTCGACGCCGAAGACGTCAAGTTCTCCCTCGACCGCGCCCGCGCCGAGGGATCAACCAATGCGCAAAAGGCCCTGTTTGCGGGCATTGACTCCGTCACTGTCAAAGACGCCAGCACGGTTGAGGTTCAGTTGAAGTCGCCCGCCGGCAACTTTCTGTTCAACATGGGCTGGGGCGACGCAGTGATCGTCGCGCCAGAAACCGCGGACGGTAACAAGGCCAACCCGGTCGGCACCGGCCCGTTCAAATTCGGCAGCTGGGTGAAAGGCGCAACCCTCAACCTGGTCAAGAACGACGACTACTGGGGCACACCGGTGGCGCTTGAGAAGGCGACCTTCCGCTTCATCTCTGATCCGGCAGCTGCGCTGTCTGCCATGCTGGCGGGTGACGTCGATGCTTTCGCCAACTTCCCGGCCCCTGAAACCATCCCTCAGCTGCGCGCCGATCCGCGTTTCAACGTGGTGATCGGATCCACCGAAGGTGAGACTATCCTGTCGACCAACAATACCAAGCCACCGTTCAACGACGTGCGCGTGCGTCAGGCCATTGCTCATGCCATCGATCGTCAGGCGATCATCGATGGCGCCATGTTCGGCCTTGGCACACCGATCGGCACCCATTTTGCCCCGCACCACCCTGCCTATGTTGATCTTGTTGGTCAGTATCCGCTCGATCTGGAAGGTGCAAAGAAATTGCTGGCCGATGCCGGCTATCCAAATGGCTTCAAGGCCACACTAAAACTGCCACCGCCCTCCTATGCCCGTCGCGGCGGAGAAATCGTGGCCTCTCAGTTGCGCAAGATCGGCATTGAGCTGGAAATCATCCCGGTCGAATGGGGCGTCTGGGTTCCGGAGGTCTTCAAGGCCAAGGATTACGACCTGACCATCGTCTCGCATACCGAACCGATGGATATCGGCATCTATGCCCGCGATGATTATTACTTCAACTACAACAGCGATGCATTCAAAGCGACCATCACCAAGTTGAACGAAACCACCGGTGAGGCCGACCGCTACGCGCTGATGGCCGAAGCTCAGAAGATTATCACCAACGACGCGGTTAACGGGTTCATGTTCCAGTTGGCCAAAGCCGGTGTCTGGAACGCAAAGATCAATGGTCTTTGGGAAAACTCTCCTGTGCAGGCCAACGACCTGACCGGCGTCAGCTGGAGCGACTAAGCCCCAGACCGTTGACCTGAAATGATCCTGTTTTTGGTCAGAAAAACACTTTGGGCGGCCGTCACTTTGGCGGTCGCCTCTGTTTTGGTGTTTGCTGCCTTGGAGATCGTGCCCGGCGACCCGGCGCAGGTCATGCTCGGCATCAATGCCACCGATGAAGCGATCGCCGCGCTGCGCGAAGATCTCGGGCTCAACAAGCCGGTTCTGGAGCGCTATTTCTCCTGGGTCTTTGGCATGCTGCAGGGGGATTTCGGCAAGAGCTACACCTATTCTGTCCCAGTCAATGAACTGGTCGCTGACCGGGTGACGATCAGCCTGCCGCTTGCGCTCCTGTCCCTGTTGATTTCAACCGCCATTGCCATTCCCGTTGGCCTCTATGCCGCGGCACGCCGTGGCTCATTGGCCGACACCGGCATCATGGCGCTCAGCCAGGTTGGGATCGCCATTCCCAATTTTTGGTTCGCACTGCTGCTGGTCTACTTCTTGGCCATCTGGCTGCAGTTGGTGCCTGCTGGCGGATTCCCCGGCTGGGAGGCCGGCTTCTTTACCGCCCTAAAGTCACTGCTGCTGCCGGCAATTTCACTGGCCCTGCCCCAGGCTGCCATCCTGTCACGCGTCACCCGATCGGCCCTGCTGGAAACGCTCGGAGAAGACTATGTCCGCACCGCCCGGGCCAAAGGCTTGAGCCGCCGCTCGACGATCTGGAAGCACGCCTTGCGCAACGCCATGATCCCCGTGCTGACCATATTGGGCCTGCAGTTTGCCTATTTGCTGGCAGGCACGATCATCATCGAAAATGTCTTTTACCTGCCCGGCCTCGGCCGACTGGTCTTCCAGGCCATTTCCCTGCGCGACCTGATCGTCGTTGAAAGCGTTGTCATGATGTTGGTGGGTACGATCATCGTCATCAATCTGCTGGTCGATCTGGCCTATTTGTGGGTGGATCCACGTCTGAGGCACCGCAGATCATGAGCGCATTTCTCAAGACCGCCCTGCGCAACAAGAGCTTCGCAACAGGCTTTGTGATCACCTGCGTGGTGGTGCTGATGGCGGCGATTTCCTTTGTCTGGACGCCCTATGATGTCACTGATCTGGACATTGGCTCAAAGCTTAAGGCCCCCGGCTGGGCCCATTGGTTCGGCACCGATCATTTTGGCCGGGACATATTCTCAATGATCATGGTTGGCGCACGAAACTCCATTGCCGTGGCTCTGGTTGCGGTCATCATTGGAGTCGGATTTGGCGTCCCCCTCGGCTGCTGGGCCGCGGCCCGCGGCGGACTTTTGGACGAGGCCCTGATGCGCGGCAATGACGTGATCTTCGCCTTTCCCGCCCTGCTCTCGGCGGTGATGATCACAGCCGTATTTGGCCCGGGAGCCATCAATGCCATCATTGCCATTGGCATCTTCAACATTCCGGTCTTCGCGCGCCTCGCGAGAGGCGCAGCCTTGTCGCTCTGGCCGCGTGATTTCATCATGGCAGCACGCGCTGCGGGAAAGACCAAGACCCGGATCACCATCGAGCATATCGTGCCGAACATGGCGAACTTGCTGATCGTTCAGGCGACCATCGCCTTTGCCCTGGGGATCATTCAGGAGGCGGGCCTCGCCTATGTCGGCCTCGGCACCCAGCCGCCCCTGCCAAGCTGGGGGAAAATGCTGAACGAAGCCCAGACCATGATGAGCTTTGCGCCCCACATGGCAATCATCCCGGGCCTCGCCATTGTCATAACTGTGTTGGGCCTCAACCTGCTTGGCGATGGCCTGCGGGATGTTCTGGATCCCCGTCTTACCCGAAAGCGGGACTGATGCTGGCGATCAACAAACTCAACCTGACCATCGGTGACACGCCTATTCTCAAGGACATCAGCCTGACGATTGAGCCTGGCAAAATTCTGGGCATTGTCGGCGAAAGCGGCTCTGGCAAGTCGATGACGGCGCTCAGCGCGATGCAACTTTTGCCCGAAGGGTCCTCAACCAGCGGATCGATCCAGTTCAATGGCCATGAACTGCTCGATGCCGATGATGCGCTCATGCAGGATCTGCGCGGCGACGATATCGCGATGATCTTTCAAGAACCGATGACAGCGCTGAACCCGGTGCACACGATCGGTGATCAAATCGCTGAAGGCATCATGTTGCACGAAGGGGCCGACAAGGGCGCAGCTCTGGCCAGAACCGAGGGCCTGTTGGAGCGGGTCGGTCTGCCGGTCTCCCGTTTCCCTCTGTCGCGCTATCCCCATGAGCTCTCCGGTGGCCAACGGCAAAGGGTGATGATCGCCATGGCCTGTGCACAGCGCCCGGATCTGCTGATTGCGGATGAACCGACGACGGCACTCGATGTAACTTTGCAGGCACAGATTTTGGACCTTCTGCGCGACCTTGTCGAAGAGCAGAATATGGGCCTGATCCTGATCAGCCATGACCTCGCCGTCGTCGCTGAAATGACCGATGAGATCATCGTGATGCGCAACGGTGAGATCGTTGATCAGGGCAAAACAGAAGACATTTTGCACCACACCCACCATCCTTACACCGCGCAACTGGCCGAGGCGTCTACCCATATTCCCGTGCGCAGCCAGC
This sequence comes from Rhizobiaceae bacterium, assembly GCA_013214695.1. Classification (GTDB taxonomy): domain Bacteria; phylum Pseudomonadota; class Alphaproteobacteria; order Rhizobiales; family Rhizobiaceae; genus Pseudahrensia. The sequence goes on from JABSRX010000089.1 coordinate 17,079, forward strand.
CCCCGGTTCTGAGCCACAACGCTCAAGAAGCTGGTTTGGCACCGCTGATCAAAGCCCAAAAACTGGTGCGCGACTATCCAACAAAGCGTGAGAGTCTGTTCAAGCCGGGCACCCCATTCCGCGCCGTCGATCACGTGGACGTCACGGTCTATCCTGGGCAAACCATGGGGCTGGTAGGCGAATCCGGTTGCGGAAAGTCGACCCTGGCCCGCATGCTTTTGGCGCTCGACACACCAACCAGCGGCTCGATCCAATTCAACGACATCGAACTGACGACCGCGACCGACGAACAGCTGACCACGGCCCGCAAGAACATCCAGGTCGTATTCCAAGACCCCTATTCGAGCTTCAATCCGCGTCACAAGGTGGAGCGACTGGTCGCTGAACCGCTCTACCTGGAGACTGGTCTCAGCGAGGCAGAAAAACGGGATCGCGTCGTTGCTGCCCTCGAAGAAGTTCACCTGCCCGCGTCGGCATTGGACAAATACCCGCACCAATTTTCGGGCGGGCAGCGTCAGAGACTGGCCATCGCCCGGGCGCTGATCACCCGCCCGGCCTTGATCATCGCTGATGAACCCGTATCGGCGTTGGACGTATCCATTCGCGCCCAAGTCCTCGACCTGCTGACGGAGTTGCGCCAACGGTTGGGACTGGCCTATATATTCATCAGTCACGATCTCTCTGTGGTGCGGGCGCTCTGTGACGAAGTGCTGGTGATGGAGGCCGGCAGAATCGTCGAACACGGCGTTGCAAGCGACATTTTTGACAACCCCAAATCGGACGCGGCAAAAATGTTGGTGCAGGCCACTCCCAACCTCGAGCGTGCGCTCAACAACCGGCGCGCCGCCCAAAAACAGTAAAGTAATCACAGATGAACAGCGAAATTGATTACGCCGCAGAGTATGACAATTCCGGTCGGGTGGAGAATTCCAGCCAGCTGATCAACAAATATATCACCGACGCGGCCAATTTCCGCGAGCTCGCTGCCAGCCCAGCCCAAATGAACCTGGCCTACGGCAACAACGAGCGCAATTTGATGGACATTTTCTGGCCCAACAATACGGCTGGACAGGAGCGCAAAAGCCCCATCGTCATGTTCATTCACGGTGGCTATTGGCAACGGATGGACCGCTCCTGCTTCAGCCACTTGGCCATGGGCCTGAATGCGCACGGTGTGGCGGTCGCCATGCCCTCCTATACGCTGTGTCCCGACATCAGCATCGACGGCATCATCAATGAAATGCGCCGTGCCTGTCTGGTGCTTTTCCAAACCTATCGCAAGAAACTGACGGTCATCGGCCATTCTGCAGGTGGGCATCTTGCTGCCTGCATGATGGCAACCGACTGGACCCGTATTCATCCCGTTCTGCCACACGATATGGTGGCCTCGGGCCTGGGACTCTCAGGTTTGTATGACCTGCTGCCATTAACGCAAACGCCGGTGAATGATGCCGTCGGCATGGACGAAGCCGAAGCCGTTTCAGCCAGCCCGATTTTCTGGACCCCCGTCGCCATCCAGCAATTCGATGCTTGGGTCGGCGAAGATGAATCGAGCGAATATCACCGTCAGGGCCGCGATCTGTCCGCCCGCTGGAACCTGCTGGGCACCCCCACACGCTATGTGTCAGTGCCAGCGGCAAATCACTTCACGATTGTTGATGAACTGGTCAATCCTGCAAGCCAGATGGTCCGGCGCATCCTCAACCTGGTACAGAAACCGCAGGCCCACATCGAATTGCCGGAGCTCGACAATGACGAAGTCGATGCGCTGGTGTCGCGCTTCGTTGAGGAATCGCAGTCCGATCCAGAGCCAGTATCCGACACCGCAGATCAGGACGTTCCAGTCTGGCCACCGCATGCGGCAAACGAAGAAGACACACATGAGAACGGATTGGCGCTGCCACCGGAAGCCAGAGGCGGCGTCAAAGTCGAACCGCTATCCGAACATGATCCAGAGCAGACCGCAGAGCGCGATCAGAAAAATGCAACTGCGCAGGAAAAGGCTGAGTGATTTGTCGATGTCGATCGGCTTGGCAACCGTGCGTCCTTCGGCATTGAGAAACGCGGCCTCCACCTGATCACTGCCATAATTGCGCGGCCCACCGAGTGCCAAATTGAGCGCTGCCGCAAAACTTGATTCCGGCCAACCCGCATTGGGCGACCTGTGGGATCCCGCATCGCGCAGTGTTACGGACCAGACATTGCCGGCTGCCCTGCCCCCGCGGGCCAGTGCCACTGATGCGATGACGAGCAGCGAGGTTATCCGCGCTGCCGGCCAATTCATCCAGTCGTCCAGTTTGGCAGCTGGCTTGCCAAAATACTCATGGCGCGGCGTGCGATGACCAATCATCGAATCAGCCGTGTTCACGGCCTTGTAGAACAGGATCCCCGGTAAGCCGCCAACGACATACCAAAATACTGGCGCTACAACGCCATCTGAGAAATTCTCGGCCAAGCTCTCGATCGCCGCCTTGCTGACACCCGATTCGTCGAGTTGCGACACGTCGCGACCGACGATCATCGAAACGGCAACGCGGCCTCCCGGCACCCCTTCGCTGCGCAGCGCATGAGCCACCCGCGCAACATGGTCATAAAGGCTCTTTTGAGCGACCAACACAGCAACCGCGATCAGTTCAATCACCCAGCCAACGGTTCCGAAATAAGTCAGCAGGTTGCCGATCCCCAAGGCAATCACCAGCAAGACCACCAAAAGCAGTGCCCCCAGTGCCATTTCCGCACTCGGTACAGCGCTCAGGCCCAGCCGCTTGGCAAGAGTTGTGAACCGTTCCTGATCGCGAAACTTGTCAAACCGATCGATCAGATTGCCGATCAGAACAACAGGATGTGGCGCCCGCCGCCAGAGCCAATCGGGGTCGCCCAGAAAAATATCGATCAACAGTGCTAAGGTGAGCAATCCCATAGAAAATGCGCTTTCTCGCGTTGCCCAGAGTTTCAGCCAGAGCCTTTAGAAACTGGCCAGAGCTTTGTCCAGCTTGTTCAGCCCGGCCCGACCCGGCGGTAATCCAAATCGAAGCCAGTCCGACTTGCCCGGAAAGGATCGTGTCAAAATATGCGCCTCGGCGAGATGTTCCCACAGATCGGCAGCTTGATCATGCCCAACCAGGGCAAACAGCGCGGTTTCGCCAATGATATGCAAGTCATTGTTCAAAAGAACATTTCGAAGATTTTCGCTGGCTCCTTGCAGCTTCTTGAGATTGCGCTTTTGCCATTTCGTGTCGTTGAGAGCTGTCTCGGCAATGGCCAGGGCCGGCCCCGACACAGCCCAGGGACCCAGACGTTCATCAAGGCGAACCTGCAGCGCCTGTGAGGTCAGAGCGACACCAAATCGCACCCCGGCAAGGCCAAAGAACTTGCCGATGGACCGCATCACCAGAAGACCGTCGCGCCCTGCCTCATCCGCCACGGACACTTCGGGCAAGACATCGGCAAAGCTTTCATCCACCACCAGCAATCCGCCCTTTGCCGCGAGACGGCGCGCCAGCGGGACCAATTGCCCGGGACCAAAATACCGTCCGTCCGGATTGTTCGGATTGACCACCACGACAATGCGAGCTGTGGCCTCCGCACTGTCGAGACCGTCTGTCATATAAACCTGGTGACCAGCACGCTGCCAGCAAACGCCATGTTCCTGATAAGTGAAGCCGACAATCGCCACCGGCTGGGGCTTGTACAGGTACGGCAATATCTGGATGTGCATCTGAGAACCGGGCGCCAGCGAAATACCGGCAAGCTCCGATGCGCCATAGCACGCCCGCGCCGCTTCGCGCGCCGCGACCTCAGCCCCTTGGTCCGGCAAGCTGGTCCAATTGTGGCGTTGAATCTCGGGGATCTCATAAGCGTGCGGATTTATACCAGTCGACAGGTCGAGCCATTTTTCCCGCACCCCGCCATATTTTGAAACCGCCTCGTCCAGGCGACCACCGTGCATCACTTCTGCCATACCGACTAAATTCCTGCTTCCATTACCTCAGGTCGCACCATCATTGCCGGTCAATCAGGTGCAAATATGAGCCTGCCACATTGCCAGAAATCATGCCATATGCCCCAAGGTCCTGTCCCCTGGCATCCTTGGCACGAAAAAGCGGGCCATCCGCAGCGCTTGCCGCTGTCAGGCTCGAATAATGGAATTCATGCCCCGTCAACAGCGTGCCGGAAGCACCCAACGGCGTATCAGCCATGAGCTCAATGCGTCGGTAACCGAGATGGAGTTTGCGTTGCGCGAAGCTGGTGGTCAGCGGCAGCAGTCCGGCCATGGCGTGGCGGGCTCCGTCGGCGTCGATCAGAGCCTCTCCCAGCACCATAAATCCACCGCATTCGCCATAAACGAAAGCGCCTGACCAGGCGGCCTGGTTCAGGCCGGAAAGAAAGTTGCCGCACTGCGCCAGCCGTGCTGCGTGCAACTCGGGATATCCACCTGGCAAAAACACCGCGTCACAATCGCTTGCTGGCGCTTCATCTTTGAGCGGCGAAAACTCTACAATTTCAGCCCCTTGCGCGCGCCAGCTGTTGATCAAATGGGGATAGGTAAACCCAAAGGCGATATCCTGTGCCAGCGCAATCTTCTGTCCAAGCGGCGGCAGGCTGGTTACCGACCTGTAAGCGCCATCGCTCCGTTTCAGGTTGAGCAGACCATCCAGATCAACTGCACCCTCGACCTGATCTGCCGCTCCCTCCAAAAAGGCTTCCAGATCTTCGCGTTCTCTTGCTTGCTTTAACCCCAAATGCCGCGACGGGTGTTGCAGATCGTCGTTTCGGAACACGCAGCCCAGCACCGGCACGGCAATGGCTTCCAATGCTTCGCGCAGCATAGCTTCATGACGGGGGCTGCCGACCTTGTTCAAGATCACGCCGGCAATTTCAATGTCAGGTCGAAAGTTTCGAAACCCGGACACAAGCGCCGCGATGGAATGGGATTGCTTCGCGGCATCGACCACCATCACCACTGGTAGCTGCAGCAATTGCGCCAAATCGGCAGCCGACCCCTTGCCGTCAGCGCCGCCATCAAACAGACCCATCATACCCTCGACCACCAGAATATCGTCGGCCTGTCCGGCCAATGACAGAATCAGATCTGGACGCATGGCCCAGGGATCGAGGTTGAGGCAATCGCGCCCACTTGCGGCTGTATGGAACGCTGGATCGATAAAATCGGGACCGGCCTTGGCCGAACTGACCTTGTGTCCAGCGCGTTTCAACGCGCGCAACAGTCCAAGCGTGATGGTGGTTTTGCCGCTACCGGAATGAGGCGCGGCAATCAAAAATCCGGTCTTCGACATGCCAGAGCCGTTCTCGTCAGGCGCTTTTCGAAACGCTGCGATTGCCAAGCGGGTCCTTGTCCAAAACCCGTCCTTCGATTGCGCCCAGCCAATCAAGGGCGGAGCGCAGTTTCACCACCTCGCCCACCACGACGATCGAAGGCGGCTTCAGGCCGAGCGCTTCCAGATCGCCGATATTGCCGAGGGTCGTCTCGTGAACCCGCATATCGTCTGTAGTAGCATTGCACACAAACGCCATCGGCTCATCCGGGTGACGGCCCGCTTCCATCAGCTTTTGCGCAATGTTTTCGACATGTTTCATCGCCATATACATGACGATTACCGGCGCCCCCTTGGCGACGCTTTGCCAGTCGATCGCGTCCGGCACGACGCCTCCCGCATCATGTCCGGTCAGGAATGTCACATTGTGGTTGGTGTCGCGATGGGTGACCGGAATGCCTGCATAGGCCAAGCCACCAATCCCGGCGGAAATGCCGGGTACGATGCGAAATGGCACGTCATTTTCAACCAAGGTCAGCGCTTCTTCGCCTCCACGGCCGAAAACGAACGGGTCACCGCCCTTCAAACGGCAAACCCGTTTTCCCTGCTTGGCCAATTCGATCAGTCGCAAGGAAATATCCCGTTGTTTGGCGGAAGGCCGACCGCCGCGCTTGCCCGCGTATTCCAATTGCGCACCTGTTGGCGCCAATTGCAGGATGCTGTCATTGACCAGAGCGTCGTAGACCACGACATCGGCCTGTTTCAGTGCGTTGACGGCATGCATGGTGAGCAGGCCGGGATCCCCCGGTCCAGCTCCCACCAGCCAGACCCAGCCCGGCTGAAATTCAGGAAGATTATCAAGCACATTCGTCATGGGGCGAATATGCGCCAAACGGCCGGGCAAAACCAGCGCTTTTACGTCCTTAACATGTCGCCTATAAGCCAATTATGGAAGACGCACGCCAACCCAAACCGGAGACCGAGCTGCGCCGTGGCTGGACCACCGGCGCCTGCGCTACGGCCGCCACCAAAGCAGCCCTGACAGCGCTGATCACCGGCGAATTTCCCGATCCCGTCGAGATCACTTTGCCAAAAGGCGAAACACCGCAATTTCCCCTTTGCTATGAAGCGTTGAACAACGGTGGTGCGCTGGCTGGGATCGTCAAAGATGCCGGCGACGACCCTGACGTGACCCATGGCGCGACCATCATCTCACATGTCGTTCCACTGCCCGAAGGCTCTGGTATCGTCTTCAAAGCCGGTCAGGGCGTTGGCACAGTGACCAAGGCAGGGTTACCCATTGAACCCAACGAAGCAGCGATCAACCCGGTACCGCGTCAGATGATGCAGGATGTTGTGGCTGAAATCTGCGCCGAGCACATGCTGCCAGCTGATTTGCAAATCACCATCAGCGTGCCGGGTGGCGAAGAGCTGGCCAAGCAAACCTGGAATCCCAGATTGGGTATTGTTGGCGGCATTTCGATTCTGGGAACCACCGGTATCGTGCACCCCTTTTCCTGCTCAGCCTGGATCCATTCCATTCACCGAGGCATCGACGTAGCACGTGCCGCAAAGTTCGACCGGGTGATTGGCGCAACCGGCTCGACATCGGAAAAGGCCGCGCAAGACCTCTATCAATTGCCGGAAACTGCCTTGCTCGACATGGGCGACTTTGCCGGGGGCCTGTTGAAATATCTGCGTCAGCACCCCCTGCCCAACATCACCATCGCCGGTGGTTTTGCCAAACTTACAAAACTGGCTCAGGGTGCCCTTGATCTGCACTCAGGGCGCAGTCAAGTGGACTTCCAATTCCTGCTCGAACAGATTGAATCACTACTTGAAGAAGAATTGAATCAAGATCTGAAGCAACAGATTCTATCTGCCAACACTGCAGCCCATGTCCTTGCAATGACTCGCGAATTGGACATCGACCTGCCCGGCAAAATTGCCCAACTGGCGCAAAAAACTGCTCTTCAAGTACTGCGTGAAGCACCCGTAGCGGTGGAAATTTTGGTCGTCGACCGAGGGGGAGAGATCCTTGCCCGGGTCTGAGCGTATCCTGATTTTGGGGGGCACAAGGGAAGCGGCACAACTGGCTCAAACCCTGACCGATGACGGCGTCGACGTCATCACATCATTGGCCGGGCGGACCAAGGAACCGATTCCGGTGGCCGGCGAAACGCGCATCGGAGGCTTTGGTGGTGTCGACAAAATGGCGCAATGGATCATCGATAATCAGATCACCAAAGTAATAGATGCCACCCACCCCTTCGCCCAACAGATTTCAAAAAACGCCGCACAGGCCAGCCGCATTGCCAAGGTTGAACTTCAGCGCCGGACCCGCCCGCCGTGGGAAAAGCAGGACGGCGACAATTGGCAACTTGTCGAGTCGCTGGAAGAGGCCGCCGAAGCGTTGCCAAAAGATGCCCGAGTTCTGCTGGCTTTGGGCTCGCAATATCTGAGCGCCTTCAACCGACGCAGTGATGTGCATTTCCTGGTGCGCATGGTGGACCAACCACCTGCCGGCCCGGACCTTGCAGACCATCATCTCGTCCTCGGACGCCCGTCTTCCGACTGGCGCGAGGAGGCTACTTTGCTGCGCGATCACAAGATTACTCATATCGTTTGCCGCAACTCTGGCGGCACAGGGGCCTATGCAAAAGTAATTGCCGCCCGGGAGTTGGCAATTCCAATAATCATGATCAAGATGCCCGCATGACCGCACCACCCATTGTCCATATCGATCCCAAAAGCTTCTGGCAGGACCCCTACCCCGTGCTGGCCGAGATGCGGGCCAAAACGCCGATTTGTTTCGTGCCGGAACTGAACGCAAACCTGATGGTACGGCGCGACGACATCTTCACCTGCGAAAAGAACATCGCCGTCTTTTCCTCCGATCAGCCCGGCGGATTGATGACCGTCCTGATGGGCGAAAATATGATGCGCAAAGATGGCGAACCGCATATACGGGAACGCAAACAGTGTTTCCCTGCGCTCTCACCGCGCACCGTACGCGACATTTGGAAGACCAAGTTTCAAGACGACACGCAGCAAGTGCTGGCCAAACTGACGAAACAAAGGGAATGCGACCTGGTGACGGACTACGCGATGCCGGTGTCTGCCAATGCTCTGCGCCACATCACCGGGCTCACCTGTTTGACACCGCAACAGATGGACGCCGCGTCCCAGGGCATGATTGACGGTGTAGGAAACTACGGAGGTGATCCGGACATCGAGCGCCGTTGTCACGCGGCAACCGCCATGGTCGACGACGCCATCGATGAAATGCTGCCCCAAATGCAAGCCGAACCGGACACCAGCCTGCTCGGCATTTTGTGCCACACCGATCAGCCGATGGAGAGCATTCGCGCCAATATCAAACTGGCAATCAGCGGCGGGCAAAACGAGCCACGGGACGCCATTGCCGGCGCGATCTGGGCGCTGCTGACCCATAAAGACCAGTTGAATAAGATCTTGAGCGGTGAACACACCTGGCTGTCCGCCTTTGAGGAATATGCCCGCTGGGTTTCCCCGATCGGCATGTCGCCCCGTCGCATCGCCCAGGATTTTGAGTGGAATGGCATCGAACTGAAGGCTGAGGAACGGCTGTTCTTCATGTTTGGCTCGGCCAATCGTGACGAAGACATGTTCGAAAAACCAGAAGCGTTCGATATCTCCCGTGACACATCAAAGGCCATTTCCTTTGGGGCTGGCCCGCATTTTTGCGCCGGCGCCGCCGCATCGCGCTGCCTGATTTCCGAAGTGGCGCTGCCGATGTTGTTCGAAGCGTTCCCGGATATTCAGCTCAATGGCGAGGTACCGTTTGGCGGATGGGCCTTCCGTGGCCCGCTCAAAATGCCCGTCACTCTGTTCAAATAGCGGTTGTTCTCATAAGCTGTACGCACAATTTGATGTGGAGAGGCAATATGGGTTCAATTCTTAATCATCTGCCGCGCTTGTTTTACATTCTGCCAGCCATCGCTTTTGCGGCCGCAGGTGTTGCCAAGCTGATGGGCGTGCCAGCGGTGCACGGTTCGTTTGAAATGATGGGGCTGCCGAGCTGGTTTGGCTACTTCATCGGTCTTGCCGAAGCCGCAGGCGCTGTAGGACTTCTTATGGCGCGTACCCGCAAGCTCGCGGCCGCGGGCCTGATCATCATCATGATCGGCGCGATTTATTTCCATATCGCCTATGCCATCCCATCAGCATTGCCAGCTACCGTGCTGCTGATCCTGTGCGCTTTGACGATCTATTGGAAGTGGGACCGCTCTGCCTCCGCTTGAGGCCAAGGGCACCCTCAGGCTGCTGATTTCTTTTTACCCCGATTTCTCAAAACGTGTGAGTAATCGGGGTTGTAGAGATCGCTGTCGCGGAATTCGGTTTCGCCGAATACCGGCCCAACCATGACCAAAGCTGTGCGGGTGATCTTCGCCTTGCGCACGGCTTCCTTCATCTCCGCAAGCGTGGTGCGGATGTACAATTCGTCCGGCCAGGTGGCGCGGTAGGCAATCACCACCGGACAATCATCACCATAATAAGGTGCCAACGCTTCGCGAATATAGACCAGGTTGCGGATCGACAGGTGAATGGCCAGCGTCGCGCCGGATTGTCCGAGCACTTCCAGCTGCTCCCCTTCCGGCATGGAAGACGCCTTCATACCGGTGCGCGTGACAATCACCGTCTGGGCGATTTCCGGCAATGTCAGTTCGGTCTTCATCCGGGCCGCTGCGGCAGCAAAGGCTGGAACGCCGGGGACAATCTCGTAGTCAATGTCGAGATCGTCCAACCGCCGCATCTGTTCGGCCGTGGCGCCATAGATGGAAGGATCGCCGGAATGGACCCGCGCAATATCCTTGCCCTCCGCATGGGCCTGTTTCATATGCTCGATTATCGCATCCAGATGCATTGGGGCCGTGTCCATGACCAGCGCGTCGGATGGGGCCGCCGCGACGATTTCCTCTGGCACCAGCGACCCGGCATACAGGCAGACCAGGCAGGATTCGATCAGTTTCAACCCACGAACGGTGATGAGATCCGGCGCACCAGGCCCAGCCCCAATAAAATAAACGGTCATGCAGACCTCCCAATCAGTGTTCCTTCTTTGGCGGCATAGCCACGCGGGGTGTAAACCCAAGTCTTTCCATCACCGGTTGCCACGGTCTGGCTTTGCGACGAACCAACGATGACGACTGTGAGCATGTCCACGTCGTCAATATTCAGCTCTGCCAATGGCACAACGCGGATCAGCTCTCCGTCACGGCCGAGATTGGTGGCCAGGATAACCGGCGTATCCGCGGGCCGGTGCTCAAGCAGCACATCCTTGGCATAGGCCAACTGGGTGCGGCGGCGCTTCGAAACCGGATTATAGAACGCGATGACAAAATCACCCTGTGCCGCTGCATTGACCCGCATCTGGATCGATTCCCAGGGGGTGAGCAAATCCGACAGGGAAATGGTGCAGAAGTCGTGGCCCAACGGGGCCCCGGCACGCGCTGCCGCCGCCTGCAGGGCAGAAATACCCGGGGACACCTGGATTGCGATACGTTGAGCAGCATCGCTCAACCCACCTGTATCGAGCAATTCATAGACCAGCGTCGCCATGGCGTAGATGCCGGCATCGCCTGAACACACCAGGGCGACGTTTTTCCCTTCGCCCGCCAGTTCCATGGCATGACGTACCCGGTCTTCTTCCTTGCCCAAATCGAAGTCATGGCGCTGGCGGTCGCCAACGAGATCGCCAAGCAAATCGAGATAGAGCGAGTAACCGACCAAATCGGTCGCCTGCCAAACCAATTGTGTGACTTCCGGCGAACGCCAACCTTCTGATCCCGGCCCGATACCAACCACCGACAGATGACCACGCGGGCGGCCGAGTTGATCTGCCAGAATTGGGTTTTCAGAAGACCCGACAGCCATCGTGGCGCGTTTGGACTTCTGTTTGGCAACCTTCAACTCGCCGTCCTGGCCAACAGCAGCAAGAGCGGCACCTTCCGCAACACCATGGCAACCGACTTCGGCGAAAACCACTTCGGACGGATTTGCCAGTCGGGGCGCTTCAACTTCAAGCTCTTCAGCTGAGAAAAAACGAGCTGGCACCTGCAAACGGTCGGCCAATTGGTGGATCGCCGCCTCGTCTACCTTCAGATCAATCGATGCCACGCAGGCAATGCTGCGCGGATCGAGATCCATATTCGCCAACAGGTCATCGAGCTCAGAAACATCGCAACCGCGTTCGCAGCCCACACCCAGCACAAGGTTTTGGCGACAATAGACGAGTTCTAGTGGTGCCGGTTCCCCGCCATCCTCGCGGTTACCCACAGTCAACCTGACGTCGCCTGTCGGACTGAACGGAAGCTCAGAATTGGTCAGCCACGTGGCCATTTCCAATTGATCACCGGCCGCGCGCACATGAGCGCCCCCCAGCAAGGCCGCCATAACAGCCTTGGCATTTTGCGGATTGGTCAATTGCCACCCGGCAGGCGGCTCATCCAGCGATACACCAAAGCGGACATCACCTGCTGTCGTTACAGCCGCATGCCCCCCCAGATGGCCGGCAAGAACGCGGGCAATCTGATTGCCCCCATGATGCCCTCCCAGCACCGGCAC
>JABSRX010000090.1 GCA_013214695.1 Rhizobiaceae bacterium
CCGCGCCACCACCGCCGGGCACCGACCCCCTCCATGTCACCGACGCCTCGAGACACCTCCGAAATGGATGGGGCCCGGGTAGTGTAAGGCAGGTTTTGGGGGCGGGCATAAAATTTTTATTTTTTTTGGGGGGGCGCTATATGATCGATCAATGGTTCGCATCGCCGTCCGCTAACGGCCGCTTTCCGCGACCCTTACCAATTTTGGCATCCAAGAATGTCTAGGGTGCGATAGGTCAATCGACGTCGCTTGGAATATGCGGATCAACTAGTTCGCAGATAATGTATCATTGCCGAAAGTAACCGACCCTACCTAGAAGTTGCTCATCCGGGACCGAAGCTTCTCATCGATATAATCGCAGTCGGACTTAATGGTTTCGGTAAAGCGGTTCGTGCCGGTTTCGTCTATGAACACTTGAGTTTCGAGAACTTTGACGCAGAACCTTATTCGGCGGGTCCGCAAGGCAATATCGATTCCTGAATCGAGAATTTGATCTAGAACTTCGTTCAGTTGAACGTCGAGTGAATGAATGGTCTCCATCGACTCGTATTGAGGTTCGGATATGACCAGTTGAAGCTTTGAATTTATGGATTCATAACGCTGAATTAGCTCGTCAAAGCACATGAGTATACGAACAATGCCCCCTTTGATTCGCATATAATTTGCAGGCAATTATATCGTGCCCGATTTATTTATTGCCTCTTTCATCCGTTCAGATCAATGGTTGCATAAGTTGGGTTTTTGCGATGTGCAAAAGTGCACAGCCACTCGCCCGAGATTGCTGTAACCCACCGCCACCCGACAACACGGTGCCAGTCGGGCGTGTACCGCGGGCAGGCTCTCCATTTCAATCTGGCAAGCGCGAAACGGCGATGATCCGAAAATCAGGTGTCGCGAACGCTCGCGTTGAGATCCTTCAGCTGCTGCCGCAAGCGGGCGAATTCGGAAGGCTCAAGACCGACGGCGGTGCGAACCTGCTGCTGCATATCCGCAATTTTGGGTTGCAGTTCCTTTGCCTTTTCGGTGAGCCGAACCAGGGTAATGCGTTCATCGGCCGTTGAACGGGTTCTTACCACCAGGTCTGCTGACGCCATCCGCTGCAAAAGCGGGGTAAGGGTCGCAGAGTTCAGGAACAGAAGTTCACCCAGCTCACGAACCGAGACTTCCTGATGCTCACTCAGCGCCAGAAATACCAGATACTGAGGATAGGTGATGCCGATCTTGCTGAGATAAGGCTGATGCAACCCAACGACCGCCTTGCTGCTCGAATAGAGCGCAAAACTTAGCCGTTCATCGAGGAAGGAGAGCGGTAGCAGACTAGACATAGCAACAAGCCCGGCATGGTGGTACGTGCAAGAGGCATATTTGACAGCATCCTAATTGACAAGAACTGCAAAGATCAAAACAACTTCACTGGTTGATGGTGTGATGAATTCATCGGTCAGTTTTTCTCTAAATTTGTGCAATCAGCTAAAGCCGTGAGGTTTAGCGCGAACAAGAGGCGCGATTCCAGATCTTCGATCACGTGCCAAGTATCTGAATGTTGGTATTGTGAATGCCCGAGGCCGGATTGGATCTCTTATCCGGAGGCTGAAGGAGCGGCCGCAAATCTCGCCGCTTCTCCCGAATCTGACGGTCCGGCGCCGACGTTACACAACGAGTTGCAATATCTTTTTGCGAATTGTTTTACTGGAAAGCTGTTGTTGTTCCAGAAGGATAAGTTGGTCGAGGAGGAAATCGCAATGGGCGACTTTTTGTGCCTTCGTTTGAGGAACAAATTCCAAAATACTGCTGAACAGCCTTTGCAAGTCTAAATCCAATTTTCGAATTTGCGCCTGATTTTTACTGAACGCTGCGGCTGTCATTTCCTCGGCCAGCATTCTGAATTCTGAAATGAGCGATTCCAGAGACGTTTGAACACCCGTGTTCGCGGTTTCGAAATGCCCCTTTGGAGTTTGTTCAAGCGGTGCCGACATCCGGTGCTCCAAAGGAATCTTCAAATACGTTCAAGACAGCGTCCCGAGCTTTGTCGTGGATGCTGTTCCCCCCTTACGAGACGCAACATGAACCGAATCTGAACGAAACCCGCATAGGGATTTGATCTGCAAAAGTGCCCGGCAGGCGGTATTGGCAGTTTGCCTGCTGGCGATGTTGAGCCTGCAATCTCATATCATCATCTAACGGGGACGATCTAAGGTGTTGCCGGATGTGCGAGTTGCGCCCTCCGCCCTGACGACCGGAAATCAAGGCAAACGTGTTCAGCCGATTTGGCTCAGCGGCTTAGTGAAATTGCCTGCTGAATCGTTGACACACCGAGTTCCTGATTGATCCGACGAACAAGAATAGAAATTGTAGGTAGAGAGATCCCCAACTCGCTGGAAATGTCATCGCATTCCTTCCCGCGAGCCAAGGCACTCAGTATTGATAACTCCAATTCCGTGAGGTTTTTTGTGGTGATCTTCAAGTCTTGAACACGTGCGATTACGCGGGTGCAGATCGCCTGCAGCGCCAGTAAATCCTGGAACGGAATGCCTTCAGCCAAATCGGTAAGCATGAGCGCTCCTATCGTTTGGCCTGATTGAATGGGAATGATGGTGACACCGTTGCCGCCCAGAGACCCCAGCAAATTTTGCAAAGGTCCACTCCAATCTTGATTGGCATGGCCTTCTACATGTTTGGTGAGCCCAAACGGGAACATGCGATTGGTCTGTGTCAGGCTGGTGATTGCGTCAACGAGTTCTGGGTCGTTATGGATACGCTTCGCAACGAGTTCTGAGAGTGAGGTATTTGAAGTGAACGACTGAATTTTCAGTTGTTCATTTGGACAAAGAAGGTAGTCGCGGATGTCAAAATACTCAAATGATGCGTGAAGACCTCGAATGTAATCCTTGACGGATTCGGCCGCCTCCAGTTCCTCAACCAAACAAGAAATATCAGACCTCGATAAAGTGGTTTCTAGGAGGGATGGTATTGGTTCCATTTTGATTTCACTGCCCTGAAAATGAGACATATGCCTGACGCAAACTCCAGCTCATGCGGATCCGACTCAAAAATTCAGCCTGAGGCTTGGTAAGCGGGCCAACGGGGGTGATAAACTTGATCCGGTGACTTCGCCAAGTTCAGACTATAGTAGTGCTGGAAATACAAAATAATCAATTTTGACTCTAAGACCTGCAATTTTGCAGGAAACCGCTGAGCCAAGTATGACCGACCCAATTTTGTGTATTCACTATTGCAGCGTTTCTTAGTGATCAACACGGTCGCTTAGAAATTTTCGGCCGGGCCCGTTTGATGACGGTTTGTTTTAGAAATGGGTCGCATGTCTCAGCTGGGCTCTATGTCGACTTGTCTGATCCGAAAACTCAATCTGGTCGGAGGCCAAACCGCTGATGTTGCGTCTTTTGCCAACAACATTTTGGTCGCGCCTTGCCTACCCCTTCCCATCCCCCGTCCCCTCGCCTAAACTCCCCTTAGAGCGCGCACGCCGCGTGCGCTTGGGGGTGTCGTAGCCCCGTCCAGTAGCGGTCCGACATTGACCGCAACAATGTCTCACCAACCTTCGGGTCGGGGAGGCACTGGCGTATGTCCAGGAGGCTCCCCTCGGGGTGTTTCTAAAGGCCATTGCGGCTGTCTACTGGCGGTCTACGAACTCCCCGACTACCGCACGATTGCAACGCTGCCCGGCCCACTCGGCGATGCCGGGCTCTATCGGGTGAAGACCGACGCAGACGGGGTGCCCTATCTGGAACAGGTCGGCACCGTGCCGATGCTCGACTGGGACGATCCGGAGAAGGGGTAAGCTCGTCGCGAGTCGTTCGCCGCTCGCCGTCGTCGCTAGGCGAGGCGGCCGGTGGACTCGCCGACGACCAGATTGGTCTTCCACAATTCGCAGACGGGCGGGGCTTTGGGGTCGGCGATTTGGGCAATCAGCAGTTCGCCGACACGGCGTCCGGCTTCCTGGATCGACGATGACACATTGGTCATATAGGGCGGCGGACTGGCGCCGTTTTTCGACTGCAGGAACGACAATTGGTCATCGAATGTGGCCAGCGAAATGTCCTTGCCCGGCCGCAGGCTGTGCATGTTGGCGGCGCGCATGCCGCCCATCGCCGACAGAATACTGGAATAGACAAAGGCCGTCGGCGGATTGTCGAGCGCCAGTTTTTCCATCGTCGCTTCATAGCCATAGGGCTCGTTCATGTCGGCGCTGGAAATCAGTGCCGGATCGATCTCAATGCCGTGCTGTTGCAGTGCCGCTTCGTAGCCGAGACGTCGCCGGTGGGCGAAGTTCATCGACTCCAGACCGTTGACCAGGGCAATGCGCCGGTGGCCAAGATCGATCAGGTAGTTGGTCAGTTTCTCGATCGCCGAGCGGTTGTCGACGTCGAGCCAGGAATAGGAATGCTCCTCGCCCCCGGCGCGGCCATGCACAACAAACGGCAGGCCGATGGATTTCAGCAGCTCAATGCGGGACTCGTCGACCATCGGCCCGTGAACGACAACGCCATCGACCCGGTTGCGGCTGACGAAGTCGCGGTAGATGTCGGCCTCCTGTTCCGGCGTCGCGGCACGGATCAACAGGTCGTAGCCGGCCCGCGCATAAGTGTCGCTGGCGCCGGCCAGAAAGTCGGAGAAGTGGGGGTTGATCATCCGGTGCTCGGAGACCGGCACAACGTGGCCAATGATCTTCGCCTTGCCGGTGGCCAGACTGCTGGCGCTGGGGCTCGGGCGATAGTTCAACTTCTCGGCGGCTTCCTGGACCTTTTTGCGGGTGCGTTCGCTGACTTCGGGAAAGCCGTTGAGCGCCCGGCTCACCGTCGTCTGCGACAGGCCGAGATACTGGGAAAGCTGTTTGAGGTTGACGATATTGTTGGACACGGGCGGGACAGAGATCGGGCTGGTTACAGACTTTATTTTTTCAAACCGCTTTGATTATGGCGTTGTTTTCGGTCAATTTTCAAGTCCCCCTGTGGATGCACTCCGTATCAAACGCCATGATTTGCACGTGATTGCTTGACATTAACCGAAATTGCTGTGTAGACATTTTCATCCAAAGCGCTTTGGAATTTGGATTCTCATCCAATCCGGGTCAGTTTATGGAAAGCCAGGGGGCAGGGAGTTTCCCTGTCCAAATGAAATGGATGCAAAATGGGTGCAGCACTGCGCCATTTTGCTTGGAGGACCTCATGAAGAAAATTATTGCAGCCAGTCTGTTGTCGCTGGCCGTTTCCTGTGGCGCTGCATTTGCAGACGGTCACGCAAACCTGAAATTCGCACCAGGTGAAGATGCACGCTTCAGCTGGGACAGCTACAATGCTTGGGCCAAAAGCGCGCCTGATCTGAAAGGTCAGACCGTCACGATCAGCGGTCCTTGGCTGCAGCCGGAAGACGGTGTTTTCCGCTCCGCCTTGGCCTATTTCGCAGCTGCCACCGGCGCTGAAGTCATCTATACCGGTTCCGACTCGTTTGAGCAGCAGATCGTCATCGACGCTGAAGCCGGTTCGGCGCCAAACATCGCCGTATTCCCGCAGCCAGGTCTGGCCGCTGACATGGCCGGCCGTGGTCTTTTGCATCCGCTGCCAGCCGGCATGGGCGACTGGGTCGCTTCCAACTACGGTGCCGGCAAGTCCTGGGTCGACCTGGGCACCTACAAGAGCAAAGACGGCAATGATGAGCTGTACGGCTTCTTCTACAACGTCAACGTCAAAAGCCTTGTCTGGTACGTGCCGGAGAACTTTGAAGACGCAGGTTATGAAATTCCAAAGTCGATGGAAGAGCTGCGCGCTCTGACCGAAAAGATCGTCGCCGATGGTGGTACACCATGGTGCATCGGTCTGGGTTCAGGTGCAGCGACCGGTTGGCCGGCCACCGACTGGGTGGAAGACATCATGCTGCGCACACAGCCTGCTGATGTGTACGACCAGTGGACCACAAACCAGATGCCGTTCAACGATCCGCGCGTTGTTGCCGCGATTGAAGAATTCGGATGGTTTGCCCGTGATGACGCGAAAGTTGCCGGTGGTGCCGGTGCGGTTGCCACAACCGACTTCCGCGACTCGCCAAAAGGCATGTTTGCTTCGCCACCACAGTGCTACATGCACCGTCAGGCATCGTTCGTTCCTGCCTTCTTCCCGGAAGGGACCGAGTTTGGTGAAGACGTAGATTTCTTCTACTTCCCATCTTACGCCAGCAAGGATCTCGGTAACCCGGTTCTGGGTGGCGGCACACTGATGTCGATCACCAATCCATCTGACGCCACAAACCACCTGATGGAATTCTTCAAGCTGCCTCTGGCGCACGAAGTGATGATGGCGCAGACCGGCTTCCTGACACCGCATAAGGGCGTCAACGCAGATGCCTATCTCAACGATGCGCTGCGCGGTCAGGGTGACATTCTGGTCAACGCGACCACCTTCCGCTTTGACGGTTCCGACCTGATGCCAGGTGGCGTTGGTGCCGGTACCTTCTGGACAGGCATGGTGGACTATACCGGTGGCAAGGACGCTCAGACCGTCGCCGATGAAATCCAGGCAAGTTGGGAAGCGCTTAAGTAAGCCTCTCAGCCAGCGGGCGGCGGGCGGCAGGCGGCGCACCAAATCAGGCGCGCCGGTGCCGTCCGATACAAGCCGCAATTGCTGACGTTGCCGCACGCCGCACGCCGCACGCTCGGTAGACCGCGAGGCTCACTGTACGCAGTTTGTCCTTCGTGTTCGTCGCTCGTCGCTCGCCGTTCGCCGTTCGTTGCTCGCCGCCCGCTACCTGCCGCTGATTGCTCGCCGCACTTTGCAGTCACTTTGATTGCCGCTCAACCAATGCTGCAAACAAGCTGAACAAGACCGGTGTTCGGGCCCGTGCCCGCACACAAAGACCAAGTCACTCATCTTTCGGGAGGACGTCACATGAATCCAGCACTACAAGGACTGATCACGATCCTGGTTGGGGTAGGTGGCTGTATTGGCTATTTCTATTTGTCCAATCAGCTCCTCGACAAGGTCATCTTTCCGGCAACGGGTGACAAGGCGGGTCAGAACATCAACCGCGCCAACCAGGTGCGCCCGTGGCTGTTTCTGTTTCCGGCAATCTTCGCGCTGGGCCTCTATTTGGGCTACCCGGTATTTGAGACCTTGCGCCTGTCGCTGACCGACCGGGCGCAGGATGATGCCTTTGTCGGCCTGGCAAATTACCAGCAGATGATGGCTGAACCGAAATTCTGGGAGGCCATTCGCAACAACATGCTGTGGCTGATCGTTGTGCCCGCCGCATCGACAGCGTTCGGGCTGTTGGTGGCGCAGCTCACCGACCGGCTGTTTTGGGGCAACATCGCCAAGTCGCTGATCTTCATGCCGATGGCGATTTCCTTCGTCGGTGCCTCGGTGATCTTTAAGCTGATTTATGATGCACGGCCGGCCGAAACCGCTCAGATTGGTGTGCTGAATGCCCTGTGGATGAGCTTTGATGGTGGCGCTGGTTCGGTATTCGTGCTGCAGCTGCTGCCAACGATCATCCTGCTCGGCTTTGCGGCCATTTTGGCATTTGTCACCTATGTGATCATCTCACCGGTGCTGGAGCGTCGCTCCAACATCTCGATGATCGCCTATTTGCTTTATGGCGTCGTTGTGCTGGTTGCGGCTTGGTTGATCCTGAAGTCCCTGGGCTCGGTTCCGGCGCTGTGGACGACCGAACTCAAATATGGCGAACCGCAGCAATGGCTCACGGTTCCGTTCTACAACAACTTCTTCCTGATGGTGGTGCTGATCTGGACCCAGACGGGCTTCGCCATGGTGATCCTGTCGGCAGCGCTGCGCGGCATTCCTGAAGAGACGATCGAGGCAGCGGTCATCGATGGCGCCAACCCGTTCCAGATCTTCTTCAAGATCAAGGTGCCGCAGATCATGGGCACCATTCTGGTGGTCTGGACCACCACCACGCTGATGGTTCTGAAGGTCTTCGACGTGGTGTTTGCCATGACCAACGGTCAGTGGGAGACCCAGGTGCTGGCCAATTACATGTACGACAAACTGTTCCGCGCCAATGACTGGGGCGTCGGATCGGCATCCGCCATGATTATCATGTTGCTGGTTGCCCCGATCCTGATCTGGAACGTCTACAACGCCAGAAAGGAGATGCGCTGATGGCTTCCTCCCCTTCTTCTCAGGCACCGCTCACCTGGGCGGTCAATATTTCGGTCATTTTCCTTGTCGTGTTGTGGTTGTTCCCGACGCTTGGGCTGTTTGTTTCCTCCTTCCGCACCGCCGATCAGATCACCGCTTCCGGCTGGTGGGCATCGTTGACCTCGTCAGAGCAGATCATCCAGTTGCGCACCGGTGGCCGTGATGCCGCCAAAGAGGTCGACGGGGTGTTCGTCGTTGAAGGCAACATCCTCACCGATGGTGACGAGGCCCCGGGTCAGTTGGAGATCAGCGCGTTCGGCGTCTCGTCGCGGGCGGTCGATGCCTACAAGATTGGCGACACGGCGGAATTCAACAAGGGCAAGACTTTCACGTTGAACGCCGATGGCAGCTACAAGCTGACCAGCCCGGACAAGCTGCGCAAACGCGGCCAGCGGGTTTTCGTCACTGCCGTGCTGCCGCCGTCCTTCTCGACGGAGAATTACGGCACGATCCTGTTCAGCGGGACCGGGCAGGACAACATGGCCAAGGCCTTCTTCAACACGCTCACCGTGACCATTCCGGCGACCATCATCCCGATCCTGATCGCCGCCTTTGCCGCCTATGCCCTGGCATGGATGGAGTTCCCTGGACGGGCGCTGTTGATTGCCGCGGTTGTCGGCCTGTTGGTGGTACCTCTGCAGCTGGCGCTTATTCCGCTGCTGCAGCTGCACAACAATGTTGGCATCGGCAAAGGCTATCTAGGGGTCTGGCTGGCCCATACGGGCTTTGGTCTGCCGCTCGCCATCTATTTGCTGCGCAACTACATGGTCGGCCTGCCGCGTGACATCATCGAGAACGCCAAGGTGGATGGGGCGACGGACTTCCAGATCTTCACCAAGATCATCCTGCCGCTGTCGTTCCCGGCTTTGGCCAGCTTCGCCATCTTCCAGTTCCTGTGGACCTGGAACGACCTGCTGGTGGCCAAAGTGTTCCTGATCGATTCCACCGGTCAGACGACGGTGATGACCAACCAGATCGTTGAATTGCTGGGCACACGTGGCGGCAATTGGGAAATTCTCGCCACTGCCGCCTTCATCTCGATTGCGGTGCCGCTGGTCGTGTTCTTCATGCTGCAGCGCTACCTCGTCCGTGGCCTGTTGGCCGGTTCTGTGAAGGGTGGATAAGCCACATGAACGTTCTTCATGACTTCAGTCAAAACTTAGCTCCGGGTGTCCTGACCTCCCATGACATTGACCCGGACTGGTGGCGCGGGGCGGTGATCTATCAGATCTACCCCCGCTCCTTCCAGGACAGCAATGGCGACGGCATCGGCGATCTGCGGGGCATCACCCAGCGCTTGCCGCATATTGCGAGCCTAGGCGTCGACGCCATCTGGATCTCGCCGTTTTTCAAGTCGCCAATGCTCGATTTCGGCTATGACGTGTCCAATTACACCGAGGTCGATCCGATGTTTGGCACCATGGCCGACTTCGACTCGATGATCGCCGAGGCCCACCGACTGGGTCTGAAGGTGATGATCGATCAGGTGATTTCCCATTCGTCGGAAAAGCATCCCTGGTTTGTCGAATCTCGCGCCAGCCGCGATAACGACAAGGCGGATTGGTATGTCTGGGCCGATGCCAAAGCTGACGGATCGCCGCCCAATAACTGGCTGTCGATCTTCGGCGGATCAGCCTGGGAGTGGGACGCCAGCCGGTGCCAGTATTATCTGCACAATTTCCTGGCCAGTCAGCCGGACCTGAATTTTCACAATCCGGACGTTCAGGATGCGCTGCTGCAGACGGTGCAATTCTGGCTGGACCGCGGTGTCGATGGCTTCCGCCTGGACACGATCAATTTCTACTTCCACTCTCAGGGGCTCGAAGACAATCCACCGCTGCAGGTCGAGAAGCGCAATGATTCCATTGCGCCGGCGGTCAATCCCTACAATTTCCAGAGCCACCTCTACGACAAGAGCCAGGAAGAGAATATCGAGTTCCTGAAGCGCTTCAGGAAACTGCTTGATTCTTATCCGGGCAAGACCGCAGTCGGTGAGGTGGGGGATGCCGAGCGCGGTTTGGAGATCGTTGCGGCCTATACCAGCGGCGATGAGCTGGTGCATATGTGCTATTCATTTGATTTCCTGTCGCCCGATCCGATCACACCGGACAAAGTGCGCCAGGTGATCAGCGATTTCGAGCGCACCGCGCCAGATGGCTGGTCCTGCTGGGCGTTTTCCAATCATGACGTGATGCGTCACGCCTCGCGCTGGGCCGATCAAATCCTCGATCGCGATGGCTTTCTAAAAATGACCGCCACGCTGATCCTGTCCCTGCGCGGATCGGTTTGCCTGTATCAGGGCGAAGAACTGGGCATGACCGAGGCGCTGCTGGCCTATGAGGATCTGCAGGACCCTTACGGCATCCAGTTCTGGCCGAGCTTTGTCGGGCGCGACGGGTGCCGCACGCCGATGACCTGGTCGCACAACGCTGAATCCGGCGGCTTCACGACGGGCAAGCCCTGGCTGCCCCTGCCGCCGGAACACAATCACCTGTCGAGCAATCTGCAGGAAGGTGACCCGGACTCGCTGCTCAATCACTACCGTGCCGCGCTCCGCTTCCGGGCCAGCGATCCGGTCTTCACCACCGGCAGCATCCGTTTCCTGGAAGGCAGCGACAGCGTTCTGGTCTTTGAACGCGCGCTGAATGGCACCACGATTTTCGTTGCGATCAACATGAGCGACGCGCCGCAGGAAGTTGCCGCACCGACACCCGACTTTGTCAAAATGGACTCGCCAGGCACTGGCGGTTCGATTGCCAACAACAAACTCACATTGGACGCCTACGGATCCTATTTCGGCCGTATGCAGCAAACCGCCAAAGGGGGAGAAACCGCATGAGTGAATTGAAACTCACGGGGATCAAGAAATCCTATGGAAGCACTGAGGTCATGCACGGCATCGACCTGGACATCAATGAAGGTGAATTTGTGGTTTTCGTTGGCCCATCCGGCTGCGGCAAGTCCACCTTGCTGCGCATGATCGCCGGTTTGGAATCGATCAGTGGCGGCGAATTGCAGATCAACGGCGTCAAGGTGAATGACTACCCGCCGTCCCAGCGCGGCATTGCGATGGTGTTCCAGTCCTACGCGCTGTATCCGCATATGACGGTCTACGACAACATGGCCTTCGGCATGCGCATCGCCAAGGCGAGCAAGGAAGAGATCGAAGAGCGGGTCCAGAACGCGGCCAATATTCTGCAGCTTGGTCCCTATCTTGACCGTCTTCCAAAAGCCCTGTCCGGCGGTCAGCGGCAGCGCGTTGCCATCGGTCGTGCGATCTGCCGTGATCCGAAAGTGTTCCTGTTTGACGAGCCGCTGTCGAACCTCGATGCGGCGCTGCGTGTTGCCACGCGTATCGAGATCGCCAAGCTGAAGGAAAGCATGCCGTCGACGACGATGATCTACGTGACCCACGACCAGGTCGAAGCGATGACGCTGGCCGACCGCATCGTGGTGTTGTCCGCCGGATATCTGGAGCAGGTCGGTTCGCCCATCGAACTCTACGAGCGCCCGGCAAATCTGTTTGTCGCTCAGTTCATCGGCTCACCCGCTATGAACATCGTCACGGCCACTGTTGAAACCGCCGGTGCCAAGACGAAGGTCAAGCTGGCCGGCGGTGGTGCGGCGACCGTGCCGATCAAATCCGACAAGGAACAAAAGGGCGCCAAGGTGCATCTCGGCTTCCGGCCGGAAGACATGACCGTTGCCAGTGGCAAGGATGCGCTGGTCGAAGGCGTGATCACGCTGGTTGAAGCTCTGGGTGAAGTGACCAACCTTTACGTCGAGGTTGCCGGATCAGATGACCCGATCGTCGCCAAAGTGCCGGGCACCTATGACGTTAAGCGCGGCGATCGAATCGCGCTGAACGCCGATGCCGACAAGATGCACCTGTTCAACGAAGAAGGTCGTTCGTTCCTCTATCTCTAGGGCAAGACCGGCTCTAAGGCGCAACCACGTGCCGCTGGCCTGGTGCCGGCGGGTCGTTGGGCTTGCCGGCAAAGCACTGAGCGATCGCCATCCAGGTGGTCGCCGGCTCACCGCTGGTTTTGATGGCTGTGTCGGCCACGTTGCGGGTTTGCGCAACCACTTGACAGAAATCGGTTGCCGGGCCTTCCACCCGGTTGTCGGCTTGAGGTTCGTTCCATTCCCAGATGGCGCCTGACGGCGCGGTCAGCACAACGTGGGGTGCCGGTTGCGGCACTTCCTGCTTTCGGTTGATGAAGGTCCAGCCAAATGTGCTGACGCCCAGATGGGCGATGTTCTTGATGCGATCCTGATCGGTGCGTTGCTGGCCCAGACGATCGAAGATCTCCTGCCCATGGGCCCAGGTTTCCATCTGCCGCGCCGTAATCGACGAGCGGGCGCTCATGTCGGGTCCAACCCATTTGACCCGCTGCTTGGGATCCGTGGTGCCATAGCTCGCGGCCGTGGCTGCGCATTCATCGCGCCAGGTCTCAAACAGCGCCCGCCCTTCCAGACCATTGAGCCATACATATTGGGATGCCAGCATCGGCTTGCCCTGTTTCAGGTCGGCCACCACGGGGGCAATGAAATCGTCAAACCGCGCTTCGTCTTCCAGCGCATATCTTGCTGCGACGTTGAACATGTGCAGATGACCGATCACATCATTGATGGTCCACCCTTTGAATTGGGTCTCCCATTGAAACACCGCATCATCACAGGGCGCCAACAGGTCATGCAGTTGATCGCATTCGGCTTTGAAGTCTTGGGCTTGTTGCAAAAAAGTGATCCTCCGGACGCTCAGCATCCGAAGGATCACAAGTCACGCTGACAAGGTCAAGCGTGATCAGCTGCCGGCTGCGGCGATGTAACCGGCGCTGATTTCTGCAATGCGGACCGGACTGATGACCGGTGCAAACAGGGTCTTGAATGCGCCATCGGGGCCCAGCAGATAGATGAACGAGCCGTGCGAATAAACCGCGCCCTCGTCGACATGCTCAAACAGGAATTTCTTTTCCAGGTTGAACGCCTTGTAGGCTGCATCGAGATTGGCTGGCGTACCGGTCAAACCGACCAGCTTGGGGTGGATGTCGCCAACCGCGTCGTTCAATGCGGCCACCGTGTCGCGCTCATGGTCAACAGTGATCAGCACCGGGGTCACTGGTGCGTTCATGCCCTCGAGGATATCGACGGCTTCGGCCAGATTGGGCAGCGCCACAGAGCAGATTGCCTTGCAGTTGGAATAGCCGAAGAACAGCAGTTGAAACGTGCCCTCAGGGCTCTTCGACGTGCGACGGTTGCCGCGGTGGTCGACCAGATTATAGTCCCCGGATTTGATTTCCGGAAAGCCCGGGGTGTTGGACGCGGCCACCTGGAAGATGGCCGGATCCGGCCGCGCATCTGGCGGCAATTCAGGTTTGCTGGTCAGCATGGCGGCCAGGGCACCGAAGCCGATACCCCCCACCAACATCCCGGCAACCGCGAGATTGCCCAGCAATTTGGTCTTGAATTTACTCATTGTCGGCTCACTCGTTCTCAGCCAGATATTGCTGGTCGTAGTCGACGCCCAGTCCAAAATGCCCATCGGCGGCCAATTGCTTCAGCACGCGCGGGTCGCGGCGGAACCACGGGCCTTTGCCCTTGGCGTCCGGGTTCTTGGCTTTCCAGGCTTTGGTCCACTGGGTGGCTTTCTTGAACTTGCCTTCGCCCTGCGGCCGGATCAGCTGAACCTGAAAGAACTTCGCCTTGACGACTTCGTCCTCGCCAACCATCAAACCGTCGACATCGACTTTCTGGTTGCAGTAGGGCAGCAGGTCTTCGGCCGCGCCATTGAACGACGACTGTCGGTTCTTCATCACCAGGATCAGCTTGCTGTCGGCATCCCGCACAATGCCCAACTGACGGTTGCCATCACCGCAATTGGCCGGACAGTCGCCGGACAATTCACACAGGATGTCGACAACCTTGCCCGAGAATAGAGCTTTTTCTTCCCCATACAGGTTCCAGGCCTTGGCCTTGCTGCCTTCGGAGAAATCAGCGGCGCCAGCGGTCACGCTGGTGGCCAGGACAAGGGCGGCAACAGCGGCGGCGGTAGCTAATTTATGCAACATGGCCGGCCTCACTTCTTGGGTTTCTTCGGTGCGGAAAAGGGCGGCACCGAATCGTAGTCTTCGTGGCTGAGATAGGTGATGCCGTCATTGGCCACGACGTCTTCAACAACGATGTAGTTGAGCCCGTCACGCTTGTAGTGGACGCCGCGCGCGGTGATGAAATCGCTTTGAACTTCCATAATGGTGTCGGTCTGTTCCAGGGCATCCTCGCCCTTGAACTTCAGCACCATATAGACATCGCCGTCATCGGTGCGCACACCGACCGGGATACCACCGGCTGCACACCACAATGCACAGGTGTGATGCGCCGATCCGCGGGTGGCGTCGGTATCGCCCATGACCCCTGAGAAATAGCACCAGGTGTCGATGATTTCGCCTTTGATTTCGATGACATTGCCCGCTGTCGAGGCAATGGCCGTCTGGGAGGTCGATGCCACGGCGAGTGCCGCCGCCCCCAGCAGAGATTTCAGATGAGTGGAAAACATGTTTCGATCCGCTTGTTCTTTGAGTTTCTGGCCCAAAACGAGGCTACTCAAAGAAAAATGCCGGGCCAAATGACAGCCCGGCACTTTTTTGTGTTCAAGCGTGATCAGGCAATCTGCGAAATCCGCATTGCCTTAGCGGCAGAATCAGATGCCGCTCATCAGCAGGTATTTCAGTTCGGTGAACTCGTCGACACCGTGACGGGAGCCCTCGCGCCCGATACCGGATTCCTTGACGCCGCCAAATGGTGCAACTTCTGTCGACAGCAGACCTGTATTGATCGCTACCATGCCGTAGTCCAAAGCCTCCGCGACCCGCCAGATGCGGCCGATATCGCGGGCATAGAAATAAGACGCCAGGCCGAATTCCGTGGCATTGGCCAGTTCAACAACCTCATCGTCTTCCTTGAACCGGTAGAGCGGGGCGACCGGGCCAAACGTCTCTTCGCGGGTGATCTTCATGTCGGTCGTGACATTGGTCAAAACCGTGGGTTCATAGAAACGGTCGCCAGCTTCATGGCGCTTACCGCCGGTGGCGATTTCGGCGCCTTTCGACAGGGCGTCGGCCACATGGTCTTCCACCTTGGCCACCGCGGCATCATTGATCAGCGGGCCCTGGCTGACGCCGGGCTGGTCGCCGGGACCCACGACGATCTTCTCAACTTCCCGTGAAAGCTTCTCGGCAAATTCGTCGTAGATTGCGTCCTGAACGTAGATGCGGTTGGCGCAAACGCAGGTCTGACCGGCATTGCGGTATTTGGAAATGATGGCGCCCTGAACCGCTGCATCGACATCGGCGTCGTCGAAAACGATGAATGGCGCGTTGCCGCCCAGTTCCAGACCCATCTGCTTGACCGTGTCGGCACATTGTTTGATCAGGATCTTGCCGACAGGGGTTGAGCCGGTAAATGTCATGGCGCGCACGTCGGGGCTGGAGCACATGGCACCACCAATGGCGACGGCATCGCCGGAAATCACGTTGAGCACGCCGTCGGGCAGACCCGCTTCCTGGGCCAGGGCGGCCACCGCAAAGGCGGTCAGCGGCGTATCGGGGGCCGGCTTTACCACAGCGGTACAACCGGCGGCAAAGGCCGGGGCCACCTTGCGGGTGATCATCGCGGCGGGGAAGTTCCATGGGGTGATCGCAGCGACCACACCGATCGGTTGGCGAATGACCACAATGCGGCCATCGGCAAACGGGCTTGGAATGGTCTCACCATAAATGCGTTTGGCCTCTTCCGCGTAATATTCGATGAATGAAGCGGCGTAGAGGATTTCGCCCTTCGCCTCGGCCAGCGGCTTGCCCTGTTCGCGGGTCAGCAGCGCGCCGAGTTCGTCGGCATTGGCGACCATCAGATCATACCAGCGACGCAGGATGGCGGAGCGCTCCTTGGCCAGTGTCTTCGACCAAGTGCCAAACGCCTTTTGCGCGGCAGCGATGGCCTGGTTCGCCTCATCAGCACCCATATTGGGCACCAGGGCGATCTGTTCGTCATTGGCTGGATTGGTGATCGGCGTCTCGCCTTCACCGACCCACTTTCCGTCGATCAGACATTGCGTCTTGTGAAAATCAGTCATGTTCGCTCTTTCAAAAATGCCCCACCCGGGGGCCAATCAACTGTTGTTCAGCCAGTCCTCGACCACGCTGACCTGTTCGTCATTGCGCAGCGTCGGCGTATGGCCGGTATCATCAAATTCAATCAGCGTGCATTCCGGACCATAGGCCAGCATGCGCTCCGCCGTCTGTTCGGATAAAAAGCTCGACTCCTTGCCCCGCAACACCAGCACAGGACATGTGATGCGCTCCCAAGTGTCCCACATATCAACATTGAAGTAGGAAATCGAATCCCGGAACACGGCACCGACACGGTTATCCACTTTCAGACGATAGGTGCCGGTTTTTGTGCGGCGGCTGGAATAATGGGCCATATGCATCCAGTCGTCGTCGGTCATTGGCGCAAATTCCTTGTAGATATTGCGCAAATGCTTGGCCACTGCCTCGACACTGGGGAAGTCGTCAGATCGGCCGATATATTCGGCAATCGACATCTGCGCCTCCCGGGACACTTCCGGCCCGATATCGTTGACCACCAGGCGTTTGATCGGCGACTGCGCCACGGAAGCCAGGACCATGCCGATAATGCCGCCCATTGAGGTGCCGATCCAGTTGACCTCGGTCACCCCCAGCCGGGAGATCAGGGCATTCATGTCGGAATTGTACTGCAGATAGTTGTAGCCGTCCTCGGGGATATGATCGCTGTCGCCGCGACCAACCACGTCCGGACAGACAATGCGGTAGTCGGCGCAGAGCTTGCCGGCCAGATAGTCAAAGTCGCGGGCGTTGCGGGTCAGACCATGCACGCAAAACAGGGTTTCCTGATGTTTGAACTGCTCTGCATCTCCCCATTCCAGATAGTTGATGCGATGGAAACCGTGAAAGCCGAGGCCCAGATGATAGTGTTTTGAATAGGCTTTGGCCGGCTTTTTTTTGCGATGGGGCATGCGAAATTCCAATGGCTCTATTTGAGCGATTTCAAGCGCGCTTGCAGCGCGTCTATTTGTTTTTGTATGAGCTCAAGCTCGGATTCGCGCTTTGACGCGCCGTCGTTTTCGGCATCTGCATACGACGAGTCGTCTGCAGCTGTTGGTGTTGGTCCCGGCGTCATGCCGAACATCGACCAGGATTGGCGGAACATTTCCATGTTCTGACGCGCCAGGTTCTGGCTGTATTCCATCATCGCGCGGGTGTTGCGGGTCACCACATCATCGAAAGCCTGGCCCATTTCGGCCCGCTCGGCGGCAAACAGCTTCAGTGACTCGGTCAGATAGTCCGGCACCATTTGTCCGTAGGTGTCGCCATACATGGAGATCAGCTGCTTCTGGAACTCCAGCGGGAAATGGAAGTTGGACGGCTTGATTTCCTGCTCAAAAATAATCTGGTTGAGAATGGTGCGGGTGATGTCCTCACCCGTCTTGGTGTCCTCGATGACAAAAGGCGTGCCGGATTTCACCAGTTCGACCACATCGTCGAGCACGATATAGGCCGATGTGGCGGTGTTATAGAGGCGACGATTTGGATATTTTTTAATCAGGATGTGCCCGTCAGATGGGCGGTCGTCAGCGCTGTCATCCTGTTTTTTGGATTTCTTCAACTTCAATCACCGTGTTGCTTTTGCCCAACCGTCCCCCCGGTCATGGCCGAGAAGGTAGCGAGAAAATCGGTGTGAGAAAAGAAAATTATTGCGCTGCACAAATATTGGTTAAATCGCATCTGAAATGCAGACACGAAAAAGCCGTTGACCCGGGAGGAGGAGGATCAACGGCTCTTATTGCTGTCAGTAAGTCTGGGAGGAGGATGACTTACATGTTGACTGCAAATCCTTTCGAATAGGCCAGGCGGCCAGCTTCGCCGGTTTCTTTCATCACTTTGCCGGACAGCTCAACGATGGCTTTGCCCTGTTCGGACAGGCGCTCGGCAGCGGCGGCAGTGTTGGCAGTGGAAACCTTGTAGAACTCGGCTACATCGTTGGTTTTGTTGAGAGCTTTGATGCCATCAAAAGCAGCAGCAACGTTGGAGATGTAGTTTTCATAAGCCTTCTTGGCGATGGCTTCACCACCTTTGAAAACAGCTGCGTTGAATTCAATCATGCTTTCAACGGCTTTTTCAGAATTGGCGATCTGAGTGGTGAAATATTCTTGTGATTTTTCCATGGAAGGGCTCATTTCGATATTTTCGGACTGTTTCTTGGACATGATCGTTTCTCGCTAAGAGGACTTGTTAGGCGCTGTGTTGCTTATTCCTGTTGTCGACTTGCGTTCGACATGAGCCCAACTTAGCGATTTTTTTGTGCAATGCAACATAAAAATGATGCGCTGCACAAAAAACTGCGTCCATTTGCCATTTTTGCCGTTTGGGAAGGTTTCTAACCTACTGTATAAAATAAAGAATTTGGTTTGGTGTGCGTGAGGCGCATTGCTGCTGTGCGGGTTTCACTGTTGCTCGGGCCGGGAACATGTGATGATGGGAGCGCAACTGGTCCGCGCTTTGCATGGTCTTTTCGTACCAGTGTCATGAAACTCGGCAATGGCTCTCGTAGCCGCGCGCGAACGGTTAGAAGCAATCAAGGGAAATAAATGTCGAACAAATTGAGGTCTGCCCAGCTCCTCGTTAAATGTCTGGAGCACGAAGGCGTGGAATATATCTTTGGTATTCCAGGCGAGGAAAATATCGCAGTGATGGATGCGCTGCTTGATAGCCCGATCGAATTCATCATCACCCGACACGAACAAGCCGCCGCCTTCATGGCCGATGTCTATGGCCGCCTGACCGGTCGGGCCGGTGTATGTATGTCGACCCTCGGCCCCGGCGCCACCAACCTGGTGACCGGCGTTGCCGACGGCAATATGGACCGCGCGCCTCTGGTGGCGATTGCCGGGCAGGGTGCCACCACCCGCATGCATAAGGAAAGCCACCAGGTGCTGGATCTGGTCAACCTGTTTGACCCGATCACAAAATACTCCGTTCAGATCCGTGAGCCGGAGATCGTGCCGGAAATCGTGCGCAAGGCCTTCAAATTTGCCCAGGCAGAGAAACCCGGCGCGGCGTTCATCGATTTCCCGGAAAACATCGGCGATATGGAAGTTGAAGATCTGACACCTTTGCGGGTGCAGTCTCCCGTTCCGCCGACGGCCGCAGCTGGCAAATGCAGCCAGGTGGCAGAAATCATCGCAAAGTCCAAATCCCCCATTATCATCGCCGGCAATGGCGTTATTCGTAATGGCGCCTGCGATGAGTTGGTCGAGATGGCTGAAACCATCAGCGCGCCTGTTGCAACAACTTTCATGGCCAAGGGCGCCATTCCATCGTCCCATCCACTGAGCCTGGGTACTGTTGGTCTGAAAGCCCACGACCTGGTCGCCTTCGGCATCGACGAGGCGGATCTGGTCATTTGTGTCGGTTACGACATGGTTGAATATGATCCGGCCCACTGGAACCCGAAACACGACAAGAAAATCATACACATTGACGGGACGGCCGCCGAGGTCGACACCAACTATATCGTGGAAGCCGGTGTGATTGGCGATCTGAAAGACTCGCTGCGCCGCATCGCAGCGCGCTGTGATCGCGAAGCGGCACCCGCCATGAAGAAACTGCGCCACACCATCACTGAAATGCTCAACGAGCATGCTGATGACACCGCCTTCCCGATCAAGCCGCAGAAGATCATCTGCGATTTGCGCAAGGCGATGGAGCCTGAAGACATCGTCATTTCCGACGTCGGTGCCCACAAAATGTGGATGGCCCGCATGTTCCAGGCCGAGCGCCCCAACACCTGCATCATTTCCAACGGCTTTGCCTCCATGGGTATTGCCCTGCCAGGCGCCATTGCGGCCAAACTGGTCTATCCGGAGCGCAACATTCTGGCGGTCTGCGGCGACAGCGGCTTCATGATGAATAACCAGGAAATCGAAACCGCCGTGCGTCTTGGTTTGAACATCACCGTGCTGATCTTCAACGACAACAAATACGGTCTGATCGAGTGGCACCAGATGCGCGAATATGGCCGCGCCTCGCATATTGATGTCACCAACCCGGACTTTGTGAAATTCGCTGAAAGCTTTGGCGCCCATGGCTACAAGGTTGAGCGCGCCGAAGATCTGCTGGATACAATCAAGACAGCGATGAATGATGGCGGGGTGTCGATCATCGACTGCCCGGTCGACTATTCAGAAAACATGAAACTCACAAACAGGTTGAAAAGCCTGACCTCCTTCGACGAAAAATAGGAACGACCATGCACGCCTTTCAATTTCAGACCACGAAATCCATTCTCTGCGAAGTCGGTGCCACCGCCAAAATCGGTGAGCTGATGGCGCAAATGGGTTGTAAGAAAGTTGCCTTCGTCACCGACAAGATCATTCTGGAGCTTGGCCTCGCCGCCGCGGCTCTCGATGGTCTCAAGGAAGCCGGCGTTTCAACCCATATCATCGACGACGTCGTTGCCGATCCACCTGAGGCGATGATCCTCAAGGCCGTCGAAGAGGCCAAGGCCGAAGGCGTCGACGGCGTAGTGTCCGTCGGTGGCGGGTCGTCTCTCGACACAGCCAAACTGATCGCCATTCTGGTCGATTCCAGTCAGCCCATCGATGAGATGTATGGGGTTGGACTGGTCAAGGGCGGTCGTCTGCCCCTGGTTCTGGCGCCAACAACCGCTGGCACAGGCTCCGAGGTGACACCGATCTCCATCGTCACCACCGGCACCAATGAGAAAAAGGGTGTTGTTGCGCCGCAATTGCTGCCCGACTGGGCCATTCTCGATGCTGAACTGACCGTCGGCCTGCCGGCCCATGTTACCGCCGCCACAGGTATTGACGCGATGGTGCATGCCATTGAGGCCTATACGTCGAAGCATAAGAAGAACATCGTTTCCGACACGCTGGCCCGTGAAGCGCTGAGCTTGCTCGGCGCGAACATCCACACCGCCTGCACCAATGGCGAAGATCGCGACGCACGCTCCAACATGCTGCTCGGCTCCATGCTGGCCGGCATGGCTTTCGCCAACGCTCCGGTCGCCGCTGTGCACGCGCTGGCCTATCCGCTGGGCGGTCACTTCCATGTGCCGCATGGTCTCTCCAACGCTTTGGTTCTGCCTTACGTGCTGGAGTTCAACATGGACGACGCTTCCGCTGCCGCCCAATATGCCGAAATCGGCCCGCTGATCTTCCCGGAACTTGCCGGCAAGTCGGTGGCTGAAGTGGGCGCTGGAATGGTCGAAGGTTTCAAAGCCATGGGCCCGGAACTTGGCATGCAGAGCAAATTGGCCGAAGTTGGGGTCAACCACAACAATCTGCCAATGTTGGCAGAAGACGCCATGAAGCAGACCCGTCTGCTGGTCAACAATCCGCGTGAGATGACTTACGAGGCAGCCTTGGCCATCTATACGGCAGCACTCTAGGAGCCGGAAATGTCAGACAGCGACAAAGCCTTCCAAAACATGTTCGACATGTGGCAGCAGGGGCAGGAGGCCTATTTCAAGGCCCAGAAAGAGGCCTTTGATGAGTTCAACCGCACCTATACGAACCCGACGATGCCGGCGGGTTTCCAGATGGGGCCGGACGCTGCAAAGAACTGGGAAGGCTTTGTCAATTCCTGGGCACCGGCCTGGAACCCCTCGGCCATGATGGCCAACAATTCCATGTCGAACCTGTTCAGCCAGGGCAAGGACGCCCTGCACGGTGTGCTGGATCCGGCGAACTGGTTGAACCACGCACCGGAGCAGTTGCGCAACATCCTCAATTCGATTGCTCAAGGTCCACAATTTGCGGACCTGGCGACGCCACATATTGATGCGGCGGAGGCCTGGCGTGAATCGCTGGATTACCAGAAGGCTGCGATGGATTTTTCCAAGGTCATGCAGGACGCCTGGGGCCGTGCGTTTAAACGCTATAGCGCTGAGTACACGCTGGAAGACCTGCAGTCCGGCGAAGTCAACGAAGCGCTGGACGCCTGGTTGAAGGCGGCCAATGCGGAATTGCTGGAGACCCAGCGTACGCCGGAGTTCATGGATGCCCAGCGCCGCCTGATGCGGGCCGGTGTTGAAATCAAGGCGCGTCAGCGGGAAACGGCAGAAGCCTGGTGTGACAATTGGCAGATGCCAACCCGCACCGAGGTGGATGACATGGCCAAGATCGTGCACGAACTGCGTCGTGAAGTGCGCAAATTGAAACGCGAAGTATCGGCCTTGAAGGCGGCGAAATCAGCATGATGCCTCTGAAGCGAAATCCCGACGGCAGTGTGATGAACCAAAACGAACTGGCCCAGGAGGCCTGGGCATCGGCGTGGACGCAAATGGTCGACGCCGGCATGCGGGCGGTGCGCTCCAGCGAAGTGCTGAGCGGCACCGAGCAGACCAGCGTCGAAATCGCCGAAACGCCGGCCGATGTGGTGTTTCAGATCGACAAAGTACGGATGATCAAATACCGCCCGCTGCCGGGTGCCAAAAAATCGAGCAAAGCCAAGGCCACCCCGCCAGTGCTGATTTGCTATGGCCTGTTTGGCCGTCAGACGATGATCGATCTGCAAGAAGACCGCTCGCTGGTCCGCAACCTGCTGGCCGAGGGCATCGATGTTTATGTCGTCGACTGGGGCACGCCGACGCGGGCCGACCAATATCTCAACATGGACGATTATATTGATCTTTATCTCGGCTCCTGTGTGGAAGAGCTGGTGCGGCTCAACAACGGCGACCCGGTGAATATCTTCGGCATCTGTGAAGGCGGCACCTTTGCCACCGCGCTGGTGGCGCTGCGGCCTGAACTGTTTGCCGGGCTCGCCCTGGCGATCACGCCGATCGACTTTGACGGCAAGCCCGAAGAGTTCTGGCAGGGCGAAGGTTTTCTCAACAGCTGGATCCAAAACCTCAGCGAGGACGATGTCGATCTGATCATCGACACCTATGGCATGCTGCCGGGCGCGATGACCGGCGCCATTTTCTCATCGCTGACACCGATGGCCAGCATGACCAAATACAATATTGGCCTGGCCAATATGGACGGCAACGAAGCCGCCATTTTGAATTTCCTGCGCATGGAAAAGTGGATCGCCGACCGCCCCGACCATCCCGGTGAAGCGGCGCGCCAATGGTTGAACGGGCTGTATCGCGAGAACCAGCTGGTCAAAGGCGAATTCGAGATTGCCGGTGAGAAGGTCGATCTGCGCAAAATTGCCTGCCCGGTGCTCAACATCTATGCGCTGCAGGACCACATCATTCCGGTCAGCTGCTCCAAGGCCCTGGCAAATTTCGTCAAGCCGAAGCTGTATGAGGAGATCGGCTTTCCCGGTGGCCATGTGGGCGTCTTCGTCAGCCGCAAGGCGCAAGGTGTGGTCGCCGGCGGCCTGATCGATTGGATCGGCAAGACCAGCAAAAAGCCAGCCGCCTCGAAAAAGAAAGCCGCGCCGAAAAAGCGTAAGCCGGCCGCCGCCGCCGCTTCCAAGAAATAAATACATCAGTGGACGAGATAAATGGTCGACAAAGTCATCCCTCTTGAAGATGCGATTGCAACGATTGATGACGGGGATACGGTTTGTGTGTCTGGTTTTGTCGGCATCGGTACGCCGGACGGCCTGCTGCGGGGATTGGAAAACCGATTTCTCGCCACGGCTGCACCGCGCGACATTTCACTGATCTTCGCCGCCGCGCCCGGCGACGGCAAGGAAAAGGGCCTCAACCGGCTGGCACATAAAGGCCTGGTCAAACGGGCAATCGGCGGACACTGGTCGCTGGTTCCCAAGCTCGGCGCCATGGCGGTGGCTGAAGACATCGAAGCCTACAATCTGCCCTTGGGCTGCATCTCGCAGCTCTATCGCGACATTGCCGCCGGCAAGCCGGGCATGTTCTCCAAGGTCGGGCTGCACACCTTCGTCGACCCGCGCCAGAGCGGCGGCGCCATCAATACGAAATCGACGGAACAGCTGGTCGAGGTCAAGGAACTGTTGGGCGAAGAATGGTTGTTCTACCACGCCGTGCCCGTTGACGTCGCGTTGATCCGCGGCACGACAGCAGACCCGTCCGGCAACATCACCATGGAGCGCGAGGCGCTGACATTGGACATGCTGCCGATCGCCATGGCAGCGAAGAATTCCGGTGGTCTGGTGATCGCCCAGGTCGAGCGCATCGCCGCTGAAGGCTCGCTGTCTCCGAAGGAAGTTGTGGTTCCCGGCAATCTGGTCGACTGCGTCGTCGTCGCCGAGCGGGAAGACCACATGCAGACCTTCCAGACCCAGTATGAGCACGCCTTCACCGGACGCATGGTCGGCATTGTCGATCAGATCGCGCCGATGAAGCTCGACCCGCGTAAGATAATTGCCCGCCGTGCGGCGATGGAACTGCCGGTCAACGGGGTGGTCAATCTCGGCATCGGAATGCCCGAAGGTGTTGGCGCTGTCGCCAACGAAGAAGAGATCATCGATCACATCACGCTGACCACCGAGGCCGGTGTGCTCGGCGGTGTGCCGCAATCCGGTCTCGATTTCGGCGCGGCCATCAATGCGGATTCAATTATCCAGACCAACCAGCAATTTGATTTCTACGATGGCGGTGGTCTGGATCTGGCCTGCCTCGGCATGGCCGAAACCGATGCCCGCGGCAACGTCAATGTCAGCCGCTTCAAGGACCGGTTCGCTGGCGCTGGCGGTTTCATCAATATTTCCCAGAACGCCCGCAAGGTGCTGTTCGTCGGCACGTTCACGGCTGGCGGTCTGCAGGTGGCGTTGGACGATGGGCAGATGTCGATCGTTCAGGAAGGCCGCAACCGCAAGTTCATCGTTGGTGTCGAACAGATCACCTTCAACGGCGCCTATGCAGCGCGCCAGGGCAAGGACGTTCTGTACATCACCGAACGCTGTGTGTTCAAAATGACCGATGACGGGCTGGAACTGGTTGAAATTGCACCGGGCATCGACCTGAAGGCGGACATTCTCGATCAGATGGAATTTGAGCCGCTGATCAAGGACGTCAAGCTGATGGACCCGCGCCTGTTCCTCGACAAACCGATGGGCCTGCGCAGCGACATGCTCAACATGAACATGTCCAGCCGCCTGGTGCATGACGCCAACAGCAACATTCTGTTCGCCAATCTCAGCGGCATTGAGATCCATTCGGAAGCCGATCTCGAAGCCTTCCGCGAGCCGTTTGAAGCCTTCCTTCAGAAGCTGGACCAGAAGGTCAATCTGATCTCCAACCACGACGGGATGAGCGTGGCTCCACGTCTGGCCAGCAAATGGGCGGATCTGCTGTCGCGGCTGGAGAGCGAATACTATCTGACCGCCTGCCGCTATTCGACCAGCCCCTTCCTGCGCCAGAAGCTCGGCCAGGATCTGAAGAAGCGGGCGATTGCGCCGCATATTTTTGAGACTCGGGAAGAAGCGGCCGACTACCTGGCTGGCGTCGAATCTTAGGCGTTGGCGTACGGCTTTTAGTGGCTTGAACGGATCGACGGGTGCCAGAACGTGACGGCCCGTTCGATCAGCGCGACCAGACCGTAAAACAGCGATCCAGCCAATGCGGCCACGGCAATTTCTGCCCAGACCATATCCACATTCATCCGACCAACCTCGGTTGAAATGCGGAAGCCCATGCCGACAATCGGGGTGCCGAAGAACTCGGCTACAATCGCACCGATCAGCGCCAGGGTCGAATTGATCTTCAGCGCATTGAAGATGAAGGGTGCAGCGGCCGGCAGCCGCAACTTGGTCATCTTCTGCCACCACGTCGCCGCATAGGTGTTCATCAGATCCCGCTCCATCGAACCGGCGGCTGCCAGACCCTGCACCGTGTTCACCAACATCGGGAAGAAGGTCATGATGACGACGACAGCAGCTTTCGACTGCCAGTCAAAGCCGAACCACATGACCATGATCGGTGCGACACCGATGATCGGCAGGGCGGAGACGAAATTGCCAAGCGGCAACAATCCGCGCTGCAGGAAGGGCGAGCGGTCGATCAGCAGGGCGACCAGAAAGCCGGACCCACAGCCCATGATGTATCCGGCTAGAACCGCCTTCAAAAATGTCTGCTGAAAATCCTGCCACAATATCGGCAGCGAATTGGTGATGCGTTCCCAGATCATGCTGGGCGGTGGCAACAGGACCGTCGATACTTCCAAGCCACGCACCACCAATTCCCAGATGACGAACAGGGTGATGCCAAAGATCAATGGCACAATAAGATTGATGGCCCGGGCCTTGAACTGGTCCGTGCCGGTGTCGATGGCGACCAGACGTTGGTTCAGCCACCACATGGCAAGCCAGAAAACGATCGCGGCGATGACCAGCATCATGGCGCGGCCCCTTCCGGTTTCTGCCCCATGCGTTTCAGCACCTGCGTATGCGCCAGGCCGACGATCATGACCAGCGTGGCAGCGAGCGCGGCGGCCATGAACAGGGCCGACCAGATCTGAATGGTTTGGCCATAATAGGAGCCGGCCAACAGCCGTGCGCCAAGGCCGGCCACGGCGCCTGTCGGCATTTCACCCACGATGGCGCCGACCAGCGAAATCGCGACGGCGACTTTCAACGAGGTGAACAGATAGGGCATCGACGAAGGCCAGCGCAGTTTCCAGAAAGTCTGAGCGCGGCTGGCGCTGTAGGTGTGCATCAGGTCAAGCTGGGCCCGGTCTGGCGAGCGCAGCCCCTTCACCATGCCGACAACCACTGGGAAGAAGGACAGGTAGGTGGAGATCAGGGCTTTCGGCAAAAGCCCGGAAATGCCCACCGCATTGAGCACAACGATGATCATCGGCGCGATCGCCAGAATGGGAATGGTCTGCGAGGTGATCACCCAGGGCATCACCGATTTGTCCATCGCCAGATTGTGCACAATGCCGACCGCCAGGGCGATCCCCAGTGCGGTTCCGATCAGAAAGCCGAGCAGGGTGGCCGACAGGGTGATCCAGGCATGATAGACAAGCGAGCGCTTTGAGGTGATCTTTTTCTGTACCGTGGTCTTGTAAATCTCGGTGAACACCTGATGCGGAGCCGGCAGGACCGGGCGCTCCTGCGCCATGGTGCGGCTGATCAGTTCCGAGAAACCGGGCGGTTCGGTTTTCGCCCGCTCCGCCTGATCATATTCAAACGGCGCATTCATCCAGATTACGCAGGCATACCAAATGGCCACGATGATCGCGACAATGGTCAGCACTGGTATGGTCTTGGAGCCTGCTGTCATCTGCCGCCTTTTTCCACGTCGATTTCCAGCTCTAGTTCAATGCGCTCCTTGCGCACTTCATCCGTCACCCCGATGCTCATCAGGAGCTTGCCGGAGGCGGATCCGTGATCTTCGGTCAGCTCCATTTCAGGGAACAGGAACACGTCAGCCTCTTCGCTCGACGGCAGGTAGGCGAGACAGACGCTGGGATCGATGCGGGCAACAATCTGGCGTCTGGAATCGCGGATTTCCATGTCGCAGGTAACCTGGATGTTTTCCTGGTCGCGTGACGGGTTGGAAAAGAAGATCAACAGCGTTGCCGGCTCTTCGGCGGTGATGCGGCGGGCCAAAACAAAATTGGGGACAACCGGCGGCGCGGCCGACCACTTGCTTGCCCAGTCCGGGTCATTGACCAGCGCGGCGGTGGCGGTGAATCCGTTCTGGGTGCGTGATTGCAGTTTTGCGGCCCAGGCGGTGGAGGCGCATATGGCGCCAACCAGGCACAGCGCAACAGCGGAAGAGACCAGATTCCAGCCTCTTTTTGAAAGACTTACGGCATTATTCGTCATAGCTGTGTCCAGCCCGAAGCCCGTCGCGAACCCGCGCCGCGATTGCCAGAAATTCTGGTGTTTCTCGAATATCCAATGGTCGTTCTTTCGGTAGTGTCGAATCGATCACATCGGTAACACGACCAGGCCGTGGAGACATAACGACAATTTTGGTCGACAGATACACGGCCTCGGGAATGGAGTGGGTGACGAAGCAAATTGTTTTGTTGGTGGTGTCCCACAGTTTCAGCAACTGCTCGTTGAGATGGTCGCGAACAATCTCATCCAGCGCACCGAAGGGCTCGTCCATCAACAGCAGATCCGCGTCGAAAGCCAATGCCCGGGCGATGGAGGCGCGTTGCTGCATGCCGCCTGACAATTGCCAGGGATATTTCTTACCGAAATTCTCCAGGTCGACCAGCTTCAACACGCGTTCAATGCGGGCCTGTTGGTCGGACTTCTCATAGCCCATGATTTCCAGCGGCACGGCGATGTTCTTTTCAATTGTTCTCCAGGGCAACAACGATGCGGCCTGAAACACATAACCATAGGCGCGGGCCTCGCGGGCCTGTTCGGGCGACATGCCGTTGACGGAGGTCGTGCCGC
>JABSRX010000091.1:0-1399 GCA_013214695.1 Rhizobiaceae bacterium
TTTGCCGCCGATGGTGCCAATGACCGCATCTGGAACAGTCTTGAAAAGCTGTGCCGCGCCAATCCGGAAGTCTATGCCCTGTATCACGGCAATGAATGGATCGAACTGGCCAGCGAAGCCTGGCTCGGGCCGGCCTTTCAGATGACGGCGCAGGTCAATCTGGTGCGCCCGGGCGGCAAGGCTCAGGAGGCCCATTGCGACTATCATCTGGGCTTTCTGACCGCGGAACAGGTGGAATCCTATCCACCCCATGTGCACGCCTTTTCGCCGCAACTGACGCTGCAGGGCGCCATCGCCCATTGCGATATGCCAATCGAGTCCGGCACCACAAAGCTGCTGCCCTTCTCCCAGACCTGGCCTGAAAACTATCTCAAATACCGGGACGCAGACACCCGCGCGGTATTCGAAGAAAGGTATGTTCAGATGCCCTTGAACAAGGGGGATCTGTTGTTCTTCTCTCCCGGCATCCTGCATGCCGCGGGCGACAATATCACGGCCGATATTGACCGTATGGCCAACCTGATCCAGGTCTCGTCGGCCTTTGGGCAGGCCATGGAGAGCATCAACCGGGTCGACATGTGCAAGATGATCTATCCGGTTTTGCTGAATGGCACGCTTTCGAAATCGCAGATCCAAGCCGCCATCGCCAGTACCGGGGAAGGCTATCCGTTCCCGACATCCCTCGACACCGACCCACCGGTTGGCGGTCTAGCGCCACAGAGCCAGCAGCAGCTGATGCACCAGGGATTGGATGAGGGGTGGAGCGCTAACCAGTTCAATGCAGCCCTGGATGCCCGCGAGGCCAAGCGGCGTTAGAGTCACTCCCGATCAAAGCGGCAATGCGGTCGTTTCCTTGATCTCTTCCATGACAAAACTGGCTGAGATATCGCTCAGCCTCAGGCGCTCGGTCAGCCGCTGGTAAAAGGCGTCATAGCTCTTCACGTCGCGCACACAGACCCGCAACACATAGTCCAAATCGCCACTCATCCGGTAGGCACCGGTGATTTCCGGCATGGCATGAACCGCTTTGCGGAATTTTGCCGCCCAATCGGCCGCGTGTTCATTGGTGCGCACCAGAACAAGCACTGTCAGCCCAAGGTCCACGGCTTCGGCGTCGACCAGAGCGACCTGGGCCTTGATGACACCGGATTGCTGCAGGTTTTTGACCCGCCGCCAGCAGGCATTGCGCGACAGGTTCACCTTTTCCGCCAATTGCTCCACCGACTGGCTGGAATCAGCCTGCAGCTCCCGCAATATGGCGCGGTCAAAATTATCCAATTTTTCGCTCCTTTTGGGATATTTTCCCACTATTTTTATTTCTACCATGAATTTTGGGA
This sequence comes from Rhizobiaceae bacterium, assembly GCA_013214695.1. Lineage (GTDB taxonomy): Bacteria > Pseudomonadota > Alphaproteobacteria > Rhizobiales > Rhizobiaceae > Pseudahrensia. Next base: position 1,338 of record JABSRX010000091.1, read on the forward strand.
AAAATTCCAGACAAATGCGCCCTATTCTGTCTCAACACAAATTGGAGGACAGAGCTATGCGC
>JABSRX010000091.1:1499-28310 GCA_013214695.1 Rhizobiaceae bacterium
CCATGAATTTTGGGAAAATTTCCAGATGAGTGCGCCCTATTCTGTCTCAACACAAATTGGAGGACAGAGCCATGCGCACCATGATCAACAAGGTCTTTTTCGACCATCCGGCTTCGGTCGAAGAGAACTATTTTGAGCATATGATTTTTGCCGGGCGATTTGCCCTGCTGCTGCTGGGCGCTGCGGGCGCAGCTCTGGTTCACGCGATTATCCCGTGCCTGTTTGAAAAAACCGCCAGCAATCTGATCCGCAAAATGCATGCGCGCATTCACAATCGGTAGATTAGATGTGCCGACTTGCCGCCTATTGCGGACCTTCCATTCCGCTTGAGAACATCGTCATTAAACCCGCACACTCTCTCGTGGTGCAAAGCCAGGTGGCCGAAGAAGCCAAGCTGGCGGTTAATGGCGATGGGTTTGGGTTGGCCTGGTATGATTCTCCTGCTGGTACCGTGCATGACCCCAACATGCAGCCCGCCCTGTACAAGGAAATCATGCCCGCATGGGCCAACCCAAACCTGCTCCATCTGTGCCGCGCCATAGCCGCCCCCGTCTTCCTCGCCCATGTGCGGGCGTCCACCTTTGGCGGCGCGAGCTATCAAAACTGCCACCCGTTCACCCATGGGCGATGGTCGTTTGTCCATAACGGTCAGATCGGCGGGTTTGGCCGTTTGCGGCGGCAGTTGGAAGGGCTGTTGCCAGACGATCTTTTTGCGGCGCGCTTGGGCATCACCGATTCCGAATTGCTGTTCCTGCTGATGGTTGCCTGCAATTTGGAAGCCGACCCGCGCCAGGCCTGCATGAGCGCGATTGAAAAAATCCATGCGCTGTGGCGCGAAATCCCTGCCGCAGACAAGACGGCCTTACGGTTGACCTTTGTGCTGACCGATGGGCAGACGCTCTATGGCTGTCGTTACTCCAGCGATGGCCGGGCACCGACGTTGTACGTTTGCGAAGATCTCGACCACGGCGGTGTCGTGCTGGCATCGGAGCCGCTGGATGGCAACGCCTATCACTGGCGCCGGGTGGAAGAAGCAACGATCGTGTCGGTGAATCGATCCGGCGTGGGTGAAACCGTTGCACTCGAACGGTTTGGTATCGCAGCTTAGCGACATCATAAAGTGATTCAAGCTGGGCATCAGACGATGCCCGCTTCAGCTCATGTTCTCTTAGCCCCTTAATTCAATGCTTTAGCCCAAGCGTCTGCACCTTTGATTCCGCCCTCGTTGAGAATTTGAATCAGCAATCCCCGCACAAATATGGAATTCAATCATTGCCGAATTGCTTTGAATAGCGCACCCGCATTCAGTGCTTCCCAACCACCTGCGCACGTGTTAGTCGGGCGGACCGCTCAGTGCCATATGACTGCGCTTTGTGAAGGGAATCGTCACCATGCCCGAACTCTCGACTGTCTTTGTTTTCGCCCTGGCCTGCCTGGCGCTCAACGCGACGCCGGGTCCCGACATGTTGCTGATCGCCACCCGCAGCGCGGCCCACGGACGCATGGCCGGATTGGCAACCTATCTGGGTATCGCCATGGGCGCCTATTGCCACGCGCTGGCTCTGGCCTTGGGGCTGTCGCAGCTGTTTCTGGCCATTCCTGCAGCCTACGATATCGTGCGCTATGCCGGTGCTGCCTACCTGCTGTTTCTTGCCTGGCAAGCGGTTACCAGTAGGGACGGCGAAGCGGCAGAGGCGGCGAATGGGCAAAAGCCGAAGCCCGCGGCGCTGCCCTTTGTCACCCTGTTTCGGCAAGGCATGGTGACCAATATTCTCAATCCGAAAGTGGCCCTGTTCTTCCTGGCGCTGTTTCCCCAGTTCATCGACCCTTCGCGGGGCGACCTTGCCCTGCAGATCATGGTCCTCGCGACCGTGCTCAACACCACCGGCCTTCTGGTCAATGGCATTGTCATTTTAGCGGCCAGCCGGGGCGCTGCCGCACTGCGCAACTCGCAAAACGCACGATGGGTCGGATTTGCCAAATATTTCACCGGTTTTGTGTTTGCCGGCCTGGCGGCGCGACTGGCTTTTGACGACTCGCGCTGAAGGCTTCAATTAGCCCTTCCTACTGCCAAAGATGCAATTGCACCGGCGCGCCACGCCCTTTAAGTTCGACGCAGGTTATCTCGGGAAAGGCCCAACATGCACGACATCATTGAACAGCTGGAACAACGTCGCGAAACCGCCCGCAAGGGAGGTGGTGACCGACGCATCGATGCCCAGCATGCGAAAGGCAAATTGACCGCCCGCGAAAGGCTGGAAGTGCTTCTCGATGATGGCAGTTTTGAAGAATATGACATGTTCGTCACCCATCGCTGCACCGATTTCGGCATGGAAAAGAACAAGATCCCCGGCGATGGCGTGGTCACCGGATGGGGCACCATCAATGGGCGACTGGTCTATGTGTATGCGCAGGATTTCACCGTGCTCGGCGGTTCGCTGTCTGAAACCCATGCGGCGAAGATCTGCAAGATTCTCGACATGGCGATGAAGAACGGCGCCCCCGTCATTGGCATCAATGATTCCGGCGGCGCCCGTATTCAGGAAGGCGTCGCCTCGCTCGGCGGCTACGCCGACGTTTTCCAGAAGAACATTCTGGCCTCCGGCGTTGTGCCGCAGATTTCCGTCATCATGGGCCCCTGTGCAGGTGGGGCGGTATATTCGCCTGCCATGACCGACTTCATCTTCATGGTCCGGGACACGTCCTACATGTTCGTGACCGGCCCGGATGTTGTGAAAACCGTCACCAACGAAATCGTCACGGCCGAAGAGCTGGGCGGGGCCAAGACACATACATCGAAGTCTTCTGTCGCCGACGGTGCTTTCGATAATGACGTGGAGACGTTGCGTCAGATGCGTCGGCTCTATGATTTCCTGCCGTTGAACAACCGCGAAAAGGCGCCGGTGCGCCCGTTCTTCGATTCCCCCAACCGGGAAGAACCGAGCCTCGATACGCTGATTCCGGACAATCCCAACCAGCCTTATGACATGCATGAGCTGATCTACAAGCTGGCTGACGAAGGCGACTTCTTCGAGATTCAGCCGGACTTCGCCAAGAATATTCTGACCGGCTTCATTCGCATGGAAGGACAGACGGTGGGCGTGGTGGCCAACCAGCCGCTGGTGCTGGCCGGTGTTCTGGACATCAACTCATCGCGCAAGGCTGCGCGCTTTGTGCGCTTCTGCGACGCGTTCTCGATTCCGATCCTGACGCTGGTTGACGTGCCCGGCTTCCTGCCCGGCACCAGCCAAGAATATGGAGGCGTGATCAAGCACGGCGCCAAGCTGCTCTATGCCTATGGCGAGGCGACCGTGCCGAAGGTGACGCTGATCACCCGTAAAGCCTATGGCGGCGCCTATGACGTTATGGCATCGAAACATCTGCGTGGGGATGTCAACTACGCTTGGCCGACCGCTGAGATCGCGGTGATGGGTGCCAAGGGCGCCGTGGAAATTCTGTATCGTTCCGACCTGGGCGATCCTGAGAAAATCGCCGAGCACACCAAGGAATATGAAACCCGTTTCGCCAATCCGTTCGTGGCGGCGGAAAAGGGTTTTGTCGATGACGTGGTGCATCCCAGCCAATCGCGCAAACGCATCTGCCGGGCTTTTGCGATGCTGCGCGGCAAGCAGTTGGAAAACCCGTGGAAGAAGCACGACAATCTACCGCTCTGATTGCCGTCTGCGCTTCATAAAGTGATTCAAGACGCCACACCAGCGTCTTGAAGGATGAAACCTCAATCAAAATCGCTCTGTTTCAAATGCTTAGCGACGTGCGCTGCTGCGTTGATTCATGCCCGGCTNATCTGATGATTCACAATTCCATGCACATTTATGCGTGTCGCTAGTAGGTGGCACGGCCGCCGGACAGGTCAAAGACGGCGCCGGTGGTGAACGAGTTTTCCATTGAGACCGTCCAGACGATCATGCGCGCCGCTTCTTCCAGATCGAGGAAACGGCCGCGTGGAATTTTCGACAACATATAGTCGATGTGCTCCTGGCTCATCTGATCGAAAATCCGTGTCTTGGCGGCGGCGGGCGTCACGCAGTTCACGGCGATGTCGAAACCGGCAAGCTCTTTGCCCAATGACTTGGTCAGGCCGATGACGCCAGCTTTCGACGTCGAATAGGCCGCGGCGTTCGGATTGCCTTCTTTGCCTGCCACCGAGGCGATATTCAGAATGCGCCCGTAGTTCTGCGCCTTCATGCCCGGTACAAGGGCGCGGTTCACCAGGAAGGTGCCGTTGATGTTGAGATCCATGACCTGCCGCCAGGCCTCGATGTCGTATTCGTCGAGGGGCGCGTTGGGTCCGGCAATGCCGGCACTGTTGACCAGGATGGTCGGCGTCCCAAAGGCTTCTGTTGTTTTGGCCAGGGCCGCATCGATGGAAACGGGATCGGTAATGTTGCAACTAACAGCCAGCGCCTTTCCTGAGCCAGCGGACAGCGACTCCATGGCCGACTCATTGGTGGCATCGATATCCCAACTGGCGACTCGGGCGCCCTTTTTGACGAGTAACTTGGCGACTGCGTGACCGATGCCCTGGGCACCGCCGGTTACCACTGCGACCTGATCGTCCATCTTATGCCTCACCCATGAATGTAAAACGCAACCCTGTGCCTTCCTTCCCGTCATATACACATCGACCGCAATTCGCGACAGTTTGCATTGCAGTTTGCGAAATCAAATTTGCAAAACCGCAATCCGCGGCGCCGCGAAACACACATGAATTCTCTTAATTTGTTGATTTATATATCTATTTTTTCATGGCACGAAAATTGATCCTTGATGGTCAAACGAGACCTTCAGGAGACAAACCATGTCCAGCTCCGTCATTGACTTTGCGCCCAATCAGTCAACCGTTGAGGTGAACCCAGAACGGGAGCTGCTGTCCATTTTGGCTGATTCAGCTCGAAAATGGCTCAGCGACGACGCCCTGCCTCTGTGGTGGGATAGGGGCTTTGACTGGCAAACCGGCACTTGGTGTGAAAGCCTCGATCAGCAGGGCCGACCCACCGAACAGGACCGTCGGGCCCGTGTGCAGGGGCGCCAGACATACGTCTTTGCCCTGGCGGACCGTGTGAATATTGCCGGCCCCTGGGACGTATTGGTGCATGCCGGCTTTGACAGCATCACCAACCGCTATATGGGGCACAACGGTCTTCTCCATACGGTGCTCACCCATGAGGGCATGCCGATGGATCCGAGCAACAAGATGTACGATCAGACCTTCGTTATCCTGGCTCTAGCAACTGCACGCCACAAGATTGATTTTGCCCAGCACCGCGCCCTGGAAATGCTGGTCAAAATTGAACAGAAATACCGCCGCCTCGATGGCGTTGGCTTTGTCGAAAACTGCCAGCAACATCCTTTCCAATCCAACGCACACATGCATCTGTTTGAGGCAGCCATTGCCTGGGTTGAGGCGTGTCGCGAAGACGGCGTCAACGGCCAGATTTGGGAAGACCTGGCGGCGGAAATCGCCGAGTTGGCCCGAACCAAATTTATTGACGCCAATGGCGGCTTCCTACGCGAGTTTTTCAATGCTCAATGGCGCCCCAAAGAGGGTCCAGATGGAACGATTGTCGAACCGGGTCACCAGTTCGAATGGGCTTGGTTGTTGGCGCGTTGGGCCAAGCTGTCTGGCGAAGTCATCTACTATCAATTGGCAGAGCGGCTGTTCCGGTGCGGCGCCAAGGGCATCAACCAGACCCACGGCGCAGCTGTGAACACTATGGACAACCACCTCAATCAGGTGACTGGAGAAGCCCGTCTGTGGCCCCAGACCGAGTGGCTGAAAGCCGCCTCAATCCTGTTTGAAAGCGCCCAAGGCTTTATGCGCTGCTATTATCTGGCCCAGATCGAAGCCGCCTATTCGGCCCTGGAAAAATACCTCGACACGCCGGTTAAAGGACTGTGGTTCGACAAACTGCTGTCCAATGGTGATTTTGAAAAAAGCGTGGCCCCGGCCAGTTCCTTCTATCACATCGCCTGTGCCATCGACCAATTGCTGACCACCTATGCCAGCCTGTCCCCCGACAACAAAGGCGGCGACGACAATGGTGGTGGTGGTAATGGTCGCCGCACAAGCGGTTGCGAGGCAGCAAACGTCATCTCCCTGTCCGAAGTGCGCTCAAAAACGGACAATGCCAGGACAGAAGCCGCGGTTCGCACTCATGAAATGCGCACCGTTTCCAACTCCCAACCCAATACAAGACGCAGGTTCGCTTCGTTCCACTGAAAAGCCCTGCGCAAGGGCCACCACTTAACAGGTATCGCAACTGAACTTAGGAGTTTGGAAGCTTTCAGATGCTAGGCCACAATGACTTGATCGAATCATTTTGGATACTGGCGTGAACATCAACGCGATCTTTGGCCTTAAAGAGCCGACCAGCGACCAACATCGCCGTGTGCTCGAAGAAAATGACCGCCGTGGGGAGCGCGCAATTGCGTGGTCCCAGGCGGTCATTGCATTGATCGTTTTCGGTTTTCACCTGATCGCCGCGGTCAAAAGCACCTGGGAGACTTTCAGCCCTCTAACGGTTGGGGTCGCTTCTGCCATTCTGGTGGCCTGCATGATCCGGCTCGGTCTCTCAACCAGACCCAAAATGCCCGAGAGGACCCTTCATCTTCTGTCTGTCGTCGACGGCATTTTGATCTATATGCTGATCACCAGCTACAGCTTTGCCTATGACCTGCCGGTCGAGGCATCGTTCAAAGCGCCTTCCTTGGTCTTTCTGCTGGTTTACACCAGTGTTCGTGTCCTGAAACTGGACCCGCTGCCCGTTTTGATCTCGGGCGGCACGGTGCTCGTCGGATGGGTCTTTTTAACCGCAGCCAGCGTCTATATGGGCGCGCCGATCGCCGCATCCTATGTGGAATTCGTCTCCACCAGCAAGGTCATGATCGGCGCCAATGTCGAAATGGGCTTGGGCTTCTTTGCCATTGTCCTGATTTTGGCCTTTGCAGCCGCCTATGCGCGCGGCATTCTGGCGGATACCGCAGACCGCGAAGAACTGGCCGCCGCGAAGGCGTCAGCGGAATCCAGCGCGGCGCGGTTTGGGGCGGTCATCCAGTCAACGACGGACGGCATCCTCGTGGTTGACCAGAACGGCATCATCGAGCAGGTCAATCCGGCGCTCGAGCAGATGTTTGAACACACGGCCCATGACCTGCGCGGCAACAGTGCTGCGGTGCTGATGGCTCCTGAGAATGCCGAAAAGCTGGCAGGCGATATCGCTTTGTTCCTGCAGAGCGGCATGTCCAACCTTGTCGGTCGGCCTTTTGAATCCGAGGGCATCACGCGACACGGGCGCACCTTTCCGATCGAACTGTCGATCAGTGATTTCAAGGTCGGTGGCGTTCAATTCTTCACGGGCATTATTCGTGACATCAGCAGCCGCTTTCAGGCCATGGAGAACGAAAGAGCCGCGCGCGCCCGTTACAAGGAAGTCGTGACGTCCGCGCTCGATGCAATCGTCGTGATCAATGAAGGCGGCACCATCGTCGAATTCAACCCGGCGGCCGAGGAAATCTTCGGCTTCAAAGGCGCTGACGTGATTGGCCGTGAATTGGCACAAACGATCGTTCCCGGGCATCACCGCGAAGCGCACCGCGCGGGCATGGACAAGTATCTGACAACTGGCGAAGGACCAGTCCTCAACCAACGCATTGAGATCGATGCGGTGACAGCAGATGCCCGCTCGATCACCATCGAACTGGCGATCATGGAAACAAAAGGCCCGGAAGGCCGTCTGTTCATCGGCTATATGCGCGACATCACTGACGCCAAAGCCGCCGAAGCGGCGCTGGTGGAAGCCAAAGAACGCGCCGAAGTTGCCAACCGGGCCAAGGCCAGCTTCCTGGCCATGATGAGCCATGAAATCCGCACCCCGCTGAACGGCGTGCTGGGTGTGCTGACGCTGCTTTCAGATAATGTCAAAAAACCCGACAATGTGCGGGCGGTCAAAACCGCCAGGCGCTCGGGCAAGGCGCTGCTGGCGATCATCAACGACATCCTCGACTTCTCCAAGCTCGAAGCCGGCAAGCTCGATCTCGAGCCTGCCTCTTTCCACACCGATATTCTGGTCGATTCAATCGCCAGCCTGGTGCGCCTCCAGAGCCAGCAAAAGCGCCTGGAAACCAAGTTCTCGGTCAACGACAACGTGCCCGACGTTTTGCATGGCGACCAGGACCGGATCCGGCAGGTGCTGCTGAATCTGGTGTGGAACGCCCTGAAGTTCACCGAGGAAGGCCATGTCCACGTCAACCTCGTCAATGTGGGCACCGCCAACAACCTGCGCATTCGTTTCACCATCGAAGATACGGGCATTGGCGTGCCGGATGATCGTTCCCACGAACTGTTTACGGAATTTGCCACCATCGATGCCAGTTACGCCCGCAAGTTTGGCGGCACGGGTCTGGGCCTTTCCATCTGTAAGGCGCTGACCACCGCCATGGGTGGCGAGATCGGTTATCAGAAAAACAAACCCCGCGGCTCCGTCTTCTGGTTTGAACTGCCTCTGGAAAAAGGCGACCCGAGCAAAGTTGTTGAAGAGGAAAGCCTCGAAGCTGCCCAGCAGTTGCTGGAAGGCAAAAGCAATATCCGCATTCTCCTCGCCGAGGACAATGTGACAAACCAGTTGGTCGTCGGCACAATGTTGGAACGTCTGGGATGCACCGTCGATACGGTGGCCAACGGACAGGAGGCTGTCGACAGCGTCTTCTCACGCAATTACGACGCTGTATTGATGGACGTATCCATGCCGGAAATGGACGGCATCGAAGCGACCAAGATTATTCGTTCCATGGACGGTGAGGCCAGCAAATTACCGATCATCGCCCTGACGGCCTATGCGTTGGATGAAGACCGCCAGAAGGTACTGGCGGCCGGCATGGATGACTTTGCCTCAAAGCCTGTCTCTCGCATCGAATTGGCGCGTGTGCTGGCCCGGCAGATCGACGGCAAGCGTGCGATGATTGCCGACCCACAGGCCGAAGCTCCCGAGAAACCAGCGCTCTTTGATGAGGCAACGCTGGCCAGTGTTTTTGCCGATATCGATGACGGTCTGCGCCAGCGCATCGTCGACGAATTCAAAAACGACGTTAACCGCCACCTTGACGCTCTTTCGACCGCCAGGGAGTCGCATGACGAAACCATGTACGAAAGAGCCACCCATGGCCTGAAAGGCGTCAGCGGCACCTTTGGCGCCACAGAATTGTCGCGGTTGGCTGCCAATGCCAATACGCTTATCCGCCAGGGCAAGGCCGATGACGCTTACGCCCTGGCAGGAGAAATTGACGGGCTGTCACACGCCATCCTGGCGTCTGTCGAAAAGCGACTGTCGACTGTTGACGCCGGATTGAGTGAGGATTGAGGGAATCCAGATGAGCGCATCTGCAAAAAAAGTTCTGATCGTTGAAGACGCCCTGTCGGTCGGCCTCGCCTATCAGGCCTGGCTGAACAAAGAAAACTTCGACAGCACCCATGTCACCACCGGACAGGAAGCCCTCGACCTATTGGGCACCGGCGAATTCAAGGTTATGCTGCTCGATCTGCAATTGCCGGATATCGGCGGCATGGAGATCATGGACCACATCCAGAGCCAGCGTCTGCCGGTGACCGTGGTTGTCGTGACCTCTTCGGGTTCGATCCAGACGGCGATCGATGTCATGCGCGTCGGCGCCTATGATTATCTGGTCAAGCCGGCCGCTCAGGAGCGCTTGCTCACCACCACCAAAAACGCCTTTGAACGGGAAGTCCTGCAGGAAACCGTCACCGAGATCACCCGCCCTTACAAGAAGGCCAATCTCAACGGTTTTGTGGGGTCCTCTCTGCCCATGGTTGCGGTTTATCGCATGATCGAAGCCGTTGGCCGTTCGACCGCCAGCGTGTTCATCACCGGCGAAAGCGGTACCGGTAAGGAAGTCTGTGCCCAGTCAATTCACAAGTCATCAGCGCGCCAGAACAAGCCATTTGTCGCTTTGAACTGTGCTGCCATTCCTAGAGACCTGATCGAGTCCGAGATCTTCGGTCACCTGAAAGGCGCTTTCACCGGCGCGACAACCAGCCGTGATGGCGCCGCCTTTGCCGCCAATGGCGGCACGTTGTTTCTCGACGAAATCTGCGAAATGGATCTCAACCTGCAGTCTAAGCTGCTGCGATTTTTGCAGTCCGGAGCGGTTCAGAAAGTTGGCAGCGACAAGGTGGAAAAAGTCGACGTGCGCATTCTATGCGCCACCAACCGTGATCCCCTGACCGAGGTTGAAGAAGGCCGGTTCCGCGAAGATCTGTATTACCGCCTTCACGTCGTGCCGATCCATCTGCCACCGTTGCGTGAACGGGACGAAGATGTCGTTGAGATTGCAGAAGTCCTGTTGGGCCAAATCTCCGAGGAAGAAGGCAGGGCCTTTACCGGCTTCTCCGACTCAGCCAAGCAGGCCCTGCTGAACCACACCTGGCCCGGCAATGTGCGCGAACTGCAAAACGTCGTGCGCAACGCCGTCATCCTCAATGAAGGACCCCTGGTGGAAGCCGAGATGCTGACCATCATGGGCACCCCCACCCGAACAGCGGCGACGGCAACAGCGGCGGCGGCGGCGGCGCGTCCAGCCGCGCCATCAATGCCCGGAACCAGCGACGGCGGCGGCACTGGCGGCGGTAGCGGCGGCCCCGAGTTGCTGGTCAATCTGGGCCGTTCCTATGATGAGATCGAACGGGAAATCGTTGAGGCAACCATCGACCACTGTCAGGGCAGCATTCCCAAGGCCGCCGAGATGCTTCAATTGAGCCCCTCGACGATCTACCGCAAGCGCGATTCCTGGGCCGCGGCGGCGGCGAAAGCAGCGACCCAAGAATAAAAAAAGCCCGGGCAAGGCCCGGGCTGAGTGTTGCTGTAATCTGTCTAAGCAAATGCTCTATGCAGCACAGACGGTTTCCACCGGCAGCAGAAACTTCCATGTGTCCTTGTAGGAGTTCACCGCGATGGCGCGGTGGTTGACATGATTCTTCAACACATCCGCCAACGGCTTGTCATTGCCACCATCGCCCATGCGATCGCCAAAGAACGTAATCGAACAATCCAGGTGACGTTCTTCGATTTCCCTTTTGGCCACGGCCTTGGTCCAACCATAGGGCACAATATCGATACTGATTTCACCGCCGGCGGAGAATTCATAGTGCGGATACAGGCCTGACAGAACGCGGATGAATTCGCGCCGTTCGCCATGCTTGTTGTCCCAGGCGTGATATTCCTTGCGCTCTTCGTTGGTGGCATTGCGGCCAACGGTTGTGATGTTGAGCATGCCGGGACGTTCTTCGATGTGACACCCGCACCGTTTGCCATAGGGGCTTTCATCAATCAGACGTTTGACGGCCGCGTGCATGGATGCCGGGAAGTCATGCGCCTTGCGATATATGAGCCGGTCTCCGGCCCACAGCTCCGCGCCGGAGCAGGCAAACAGGCCGTAACAGGCATTCAGTGTTTCCGCCGGCAACTGTTCGGCAATCTTGTCGCGGTCACTACCGGTCACCAGATAAACCAGGTTTTTCTTGGCGAATTCAAGGAAGAACTCGTTGAACTGCGGGTCGATTGTCTGGCGTGGATCGGTCAAAGTGCCGTCGACGTCAAATGCGTAAATCTTTTCCATAATTGGCACTCCTATGCTGCGTGCTTGTTGTTGATTTCATTTTGATTTTCGGCTTTTTCCGCCGTTGCCACGCGGGCGTCCGGTAGATCGTTGCCAAGCTCGACAGCGATGATTTCAACCATCGTGGGCGACGTGTTTTCGATCTGGGGATCGGCGCCCTGGGGCACAAAGATCTGATCGCCGGGCCGCAAATCGCGGGTCGTGCCGTCAATGGTCACCGAACTTGTGCCGACGACGGCAATCCAATGCTGCGCCTTGTCACCAAGGTTCTGCAGGGTCGAAGTCTGGCCTGGATTGATGCTGAGTTTGCGCACTTGATGGTTGTCGCCCTGGTGAAGATTGTCATAGCTACCCCAGTTGCACTGGCCGCCGGGGTGAACGGTGGCAGCAGCGACGTTGTCGGCCTTCAGGGCATCTACCAATTGTTTGACGTCTTGCGGGTTGCTGCGCGAGGTTACCAAGACCGCGTCGCCGCTGGCAACAACCACGATGTTCTCAACACCCGCCAGGCCAACAATCGGGCCGTCGGAGCGGACATAGCTGTCTTTGGTGTTCACCGCATAGCAGTTCTCACCAACAACATTCTGGTTGGCATCCCGCTCAGAGGTTTCCCAAACGGCTTTCCAGGATCCGAGATCCGACCACTGCGGGTCGACAGCAATGGTCGCCTTGCGATCGGTTGGTTCCATGATCGCATAGTCGAACGAGATAGACGGGGTCTGTTCAAAGACCTGAGCATTCGGGCTGAACATCTTGCCGTCCCAGTTTCCGGTAGCAACAGACTCGACAACGGGTTCAAACACGTCTGGTGCAAGGCGGATGAATTCGTTGCGCAGGGTCTGACGGTCTAACAGGAAGATGCCGGCGTTCCAGAACACATTGTCCTCCTGGATCAGCTTTTCAGCGGTATCCAAATCCGGTTTTTCGATGAAGCTCTCCAGCTCGCAGACATTGCGGTTGAACAGGCAAGGACCGGCGCGCAGATAGCCAAAGCCGGTATCCGGATGGGTTGGCTTGATACCGAAGGTTACGATCAGGCCATCTTTGTCGGCACTCGGCACGGCAAATTCGATGGCGCTGACGAATTCCTGCTCGTCGGCGATCAGATGATCCGACGGCATCATCAGCATCAGCGAGTCTTCCTGGGATTTGGCAACTTCCGCTGCCAGCAAAATGGCTGCTGCAGTGTCCCGACCCATCGGCTCATTGATGATCGCCAAGGGTGTGCAGGACATTTCGGCCATCTGACGGTGCACAACATCACCGTAGCGCTCGCCCGTTACGATGATTGGATCAGCAAAGTGCGGATGGTTCTGAATTCTGCGAATGCTGTGCTGAAACAGGGACAGATCATTGTCCATTTTGCAGAACTGCTTTGGCAGATCTTCGCGGGAAACAGGCCACAGTCGTGTGCCTTTGCCGCCTGCGAGAATAACAGGGATGATTTTGGACGTGGACATGTTGAACTCCTCAATGCCGAAACGATTTGGTTGGGGAGTTGCAAATGCTTTGCCAGTTTGGACCAGCGATCCGCGCAGGAATTTTTATTGATATATTTCAGTTACTTAAATCGATTTTGGCTTGATTGCGCTGAACTGGGACGGCGCCCCGTACCAATTGCAAATATCGAATTTGCGAAGTTGCATTTTGCAAAATGAAAAACCGGCGCCAACAGCCATTCAAAATTTCCCCTTATTTTCAATGCCCTTCACTTGGCACACCTCTTGCGAGCCGGTGGGAGAATTATTGAAGGAGCGAAACCGTGAAGGTCGTAAGAGAAAGACCCTGTCAGCGTCGTCATCATAGAGTGACTGCCCCGATGAAGGTGCAGCTGCCCGATGGCGCTTCTGTCATGGCAACGAACTGGAGCCTGGGTGGTATCAGACTGGATGGTCTGAATACCAAAGATGCACCGCTGCCAGCGGTACAGGACGTTATGGATCTGACTCTCACCCTGCCATTCCAGGGATTTGACATCAATTTCGACGTCAGCGCCAAAGTTGTCCGTACCAAAGAAGAAGACGGCATGATCGCCTGCGAGTTCATCGAACTCAGCGAACGTGCCAACGATCTGATGAACCATTTCATCGATGATCTGGTGCGCGGCGCCATGGCCACCGTCGAGGACACCATCTGCCGCATCGACATTCCTGTCACACCCATTTCAACCAAACCGGATCCAAACCCTGCCGGCGAAGCACCGGTAAGCCGCATTCCGGTCAGAACCATCGTCATGAGCGCCATCTACTGCGTGGTTGGCGCACTGGCTTTCACCTATCTGGGTATTCTTCTTTATTCGGGCACGATGCGCATGGAAGTGCGTTCGGCCGTTGTATCGGCGCCGTTGGCGACTTTGAAAATGCCGGTCGATGGCATCATCCGCCCTGTTCGCTTTGAGATGGGCGCCGTGGTCCGTCAGGGCCAGGAAATCGCCCGCATCGAAAACGCCAACTTCATGAGCGATCTGGAAGACGCCAAGATCGCGCTGGCCTCGGCCATGCGCCGCCAGCGTCGTGCGGAAGAAAAATACCGCATCGAAGCCTCCCGCATGAAGCTTTATCAGGTGATCAGCCGCACCGACAAACAGATTGCCCGCGCCCGGGTGGAAGCCGCCAGTGAAGCGCTGATCGCTGCCGACAGCGCCTATGAGCGCATGAGCATTCTGTTTGAAAAGCAGCTGGTGACAGCCGGCAAGCTGGAGACAGCCACCAAGGAACGGGCACAGATTGAAGCCCGCCTGAAAGACGCCCAGCTGGAGCTCGAACGCGCCACCGCCATGGATTCGGTTTCCGATCGCAAGCACTTCAACCACAAGGAATTTGTCGCCGACCTCGACATCTTTGCCTTGGAAATTGAAGAAGCGAATTCCGCCGTCAAAACCGCCCATTCCAAGCTGGAGAAGCTGGAAAAGCTGCGCAGCGCCATGGCGATTGTTGCTCCCTATGACGGCCGCATTGTCTCGATCCAGCAGGCAGCGCACACCAATGTTCTGCGCAACGAGCCGCTGCTCACCATCGAGCAGCAGATCGAGCCGACTGTGACGGCCTTCCTGGATCAGAAACAGGTGCTGCAGATTGGTCTCAACGATACGGCCAAAGTGTTCCTGCCTTCGCTGGGTCAGCACATTGAGGCGACCGTCGTGATGGTGGACCGTAACTCCACCTTCATCAACTCGAAGGGCTCGCACTATGCCTGGAAAGAGGGCAAGGAAAAGAGCGCTGCTGTGTCGCTGAAACTCGACCTGGGCAATGTCGACCGCCAGCAGATCAATGCTGGCCTGCCCGCCGTTGTTGTTTTCTCCAAGCGCCAGGTGAATGACATTTACCACAGCATCGGCGCCGCACTGACATTCGGCGAAGCGCTGGCCGATGACGCGCCAGACCAGGATGAGACCTATGACACATCCATCTAAATCCATCCGCTTCGACAAGGTCAGCAATCTCGATGACCCCACTGACTGGCCCACCGGCTGGAAAAAGTGGACACCAACCATTTTGCTGCAGATCGCGCTCTACATCACCATCTGCATCATTGTGTTGTTCTCGTTTCCCAACCGGCTGTTTGATGCAGAGACCATGGCCATTACTTTCACGATTGGTCTGTTGGGGATCTGGCGCTACGGCTGGTGGTTCACCCATGCGGTGCGGGCAATGATTTACGGCCGCTTTGTCTATCCAAACATGCGTCGTAGGGGAAAAGAAATCTGGGACAGTGGCTGGCGTCCGCGGCACATGCATTTCATGATGACGACCTATCGCGAGCACCGCGAAATCACCGAAATGGTGGTGCGGTCGATCGTCAAGGAGATCATCTCCTCCGGCGTACCAGGAACAATCTGGCTCGGTTCATCGGACCGCTATGATGAAGATATCATTGAAGATTTCCTGAAGCGCGAGGCCCGCGGCGTCGACATCACCCTGCGCATCATCCGTCAGAACGTGTCGGGCAAGCGCGCCGCCATCGGCCTGGTTCTGCGCGCCATGTGCCGCCTGCCGGTGCTGGACGATGATCTGGTGATCTTCATGGACGGTGACTTTGTGCTGGCCGAAGGCGCGGTCGGCCGCTGCATGCCGCTGTTCAAGCTCTATCCGGATCTGCAGGCCTGCACCACCGATGAAGAAGTGATCTGCATTGGCCCTCGCTGGATTGAAACCTGGCTGAAGATGCGATTTTCCCAGCGCCGTCTCGCCATGCAAAGCCATGCCCTTTCCGGCCGTGTTCTGACACTGACCGGTCGCATGTCGGTCTTCCGCGCCAAGAACCTGAAGCAGCTGGAATTCATCCGCCTACTGGAGGCGGATCATCTGGAGCATTGGCTGTGCGGCAAATTCCGCTTCCTGTCGGGCGACGACAAGAGCACCTGGTACTACATGCTGAAAAACAACAGTCACATGCGCTATGTGCCGGATGCCCTGGGTTACACCATCGAGGTCATCGAAGGTTCCGGCATGGAACGCATGGTGCAAAACTTCCGTCGCTGGTCCGGCAACATGCTGCGCAACGGTTCCCGCGCCATCAAGCTTGGACCGCGTGCCATGCCGTTCTTCATCTGGTGGTGCCTGGTTGACCAGCGCCTGTCAATGTGGACCATGCTGGTGAGCCCCGTTCTGGCGGTCTCCGCCTCTATCCTGGTCGGCTTTCACTACATTATCGGTTATCTGGTTCTGATCGCTCTGAGCCGCCTGTTGCTGTCGATCTTCCTGTTCCAATATTCACGGCGGGTGGAGATGTCCTATCCATGGATCCTCTATCTCAACCAGCTGATCAATGCGTCGGTGAAGGTCTATTGTATCTTCCGCCTGTCGAAGCAGCGCTGGTCGAACCGCGGTAACCAGACCGCCAGTTCCGATGGATCGCAATTGCTCGAGCTCTACCGCACCTGGATGGCCCGTTGGTGTACGTCCGTTGCCGTGGCCCTGCTGTTCCTGGGCACCATTCATTATTCCGCTCTGGTCGACCTGCCGAGCGCTGAGATCTTTCGCGACATCCTGTTCGTGCGCTGAGACATGCAAGTTGCATTTTGCCAATTGCATTCTGCAACTTGCAATTCTCCGTTCCGCAAATCTCCCTATATACCACTGTTTTTATTGATTTTTTCTGACTTTTGATCTGGCACACCCGTTGCAACTCCATCGACAGAAATCAAACGATGGAACGACACAATGTCCAAATCGAACAAAACCAACCGCAAAGTAACCACCTATGGCTTGTCCATGGGTCTGGCGGCTTTGGTCGGTATCGCTCCAGCGGTTCTGAACTATTCGGTCGACCCCTATGAGATGTTCGCTAAGAACCATCTTGAGAAGGCGTATCGTGAGCGTGCTGAAAAGGCCCACTACCCTCTTTGGAAGTTCAGCCACTTCAATGGCGAAGCCGACACCGTCATTCTCGGCGACAGCCGCGCCCGTTCGCTGCGCGACAAATATTGGCATGAGCTTGGCGCAACCAAGGCCTACAACTTTGCCTATGGCGGCGGCACGATCCCGGAGATTCATGCAACTTTCCGCCAGCTGCGGAACAACCCACATCTGAAAAACCTGGTCGTCGGCGTGCAGCTGCGCAGCTTCGATGAAAGCTTCAAAGGCGGCATGAACCGAGTGCCCGAAGCCATCCGCGCAACCCAGTCGAAGCCCAACTATCTGAAGAACTGGTTCGTCGCCCGCAAGTCCTGGGAATTCTTCACCAGCCAGAATGAAACCACCATCAAGGCTGTGGGCAGCTATGTCCCGTCGATCATCTCGGAAGCCGGCGCTGCGGAACTTGGCTATCCGGGAACCACCGGCATGGAAACCCTGTTGCTGCCCGAAGTCTGCTTTGGCTGCGACCTGCCGATCCCGGACGCCGAATATGTTTACCTGCGCAGCAAGGGCCCGAACCTTGGATTGGGTCGCGGCGATGGCTACGACTACATCTGGCCAGCACTGGCAAACCTGCCAGTGCGCGATCTGCCCGGCAAGTTCGAACGTCAGGTAGACAAGAACGCCCGTTCAGATTGGAAATCCTTCCGGTTCTCCAAGCGCTACATGGCGATGATGAAGGAAATGGCGGATTGGGCCGACGCGCGGGATGACCGCACACTGGTCTTTGTCATTCCACCGACGATCGTGGAAATGCAAAACACGATCTCCGTCTACGGTCTCGCCTCCCTTGATCTGTCCTTGCGTCGCAAACTGGCGCAGCTGGCGCCGGTGATCGACTTTGATTTTCCAAATGCCAAGACGGCCAATGTCGGCAACTTCTCAGACGCCTATCACTTCAACTCGAAACTGGCCCGGCAGATTGTCGCCGAGGTGTTGATGGTCCAGGGGACCAGCGAACGCCAGGCCAAGACAATCGCAAAACGGCGCGCCGGCGTCGAATGCCCCACGCAGCTTCAATTACAGGCCGTGCCTCCAACACGCGAAGGCTTCCTCGAAGGCGATGCCTGCCGCGTATGGATTGGAAAGAAAAATGGTTGATCTGAAACAGTCTCCCCGCCGTTTTGGGCGCAAAGCCTCGCTGATCGCAGCCGGTCTCTTGGCGGCGACCAGCAGCCTCGTCCTGCTGCCAAAATCATCCGTTCCGGCAGCCAATGCGACCGCCGCAAACCCAGTGGTCGCAAAGGTTCTCAGCGACGCCCGCAAGCACCGCAGCAAAGGGCGCTACGCGAAAGCAGCGGCCCTTTTGAAAGATCACGCCACGCCTGGCAACCCATTGGTATTGCTCAACTATGGCAAGCTTCTGGCGCGCGGCTGGGGTGTTCCGAAAAACCTGGACGAAGCCCGCGAAAAGCTTCTGATGGCGGTGCAGCACGACTTCCCCAAGCGCGGCGAAGCTGCCTTTGAACTGGGTCGGGTTTACCGCCAGTCCGTGGGCCCGGATTGTGATCGTATTGCCTTTGAATGGTTCGTAGAATCGGCCAAGGCCGGCCATGTTAAGGCACATGCCGAACTGGGACGTCATTACGCCCGCGGCATTGGCGTTCCCGTCGACATCCACAATGCTCTCAAACACTACCGCATCGCCGCCCGCTCCGGCGCCGCCAATTCGCTCGTTTCCTTTGTCCAGAGCCTGTCCCGCAGCAATGCGCCGGAGCTTGCCGAGTTCGATCTCGAAGGCCTTATTCAAGAAGCGATCCCAGCGCTTGAAGCGGAAGCCGCCGGTGGCCGCGGTTCATCTGCCAAGGTTTTGGGGCGGCTCTATCGTGACGGCGTTCACGTCAGTTCTGACAGGGCTATGGCGCGCATGTGGTTCGAACGTGGCGCCCGCCTCGGCGACAGCGGCTCGATGGTCGAACTCGCGCTGATGATCCATCAGGCGACTTCGAGCCCGGAGGATCTCAAACGCGCGCTGTCACTCTTGGAGCACGCCGCTGAGCTGCGTAATTCCGGTGCGCTAACCGAACTGGGTCGCCTTCATCTTGTTGGCGGCAACGGTCTCGACAAGGCCAAGGCAAAATCCTTCTTTGAACGCGGCAGCAAAGCCGGCCATGCCGGCTCAATGCTCGAACTGGCCCGCCTGCACCTGCAGGGCGACGCCATCCAGTCTGATCAGCAACGCGCCATCAAACTGCTGAGGCGCGGGGCCGCGAAGGGCCATGCTGGTTGCAAGAAGCTGCTGGCAAAACTGCTCAAGCTGAAACTGCCAGCTTCGGCGGCCGATCTGACTGACCTGGTCAAGCGCGCGCCCGTCAAGCTCGCAGGCCAATCGCTCCCCGGGGTTGAAGATCTGACCCGGTCGCTTCGTATCCCCTTGCCAGTCGTCGCCAAGATCAAATCATCGACCGGCTCTGGCTCAATCAAATTGAAACTGCCGAAATTGCCGCAGTCACCGATGACCGGCGCGACAGTCAACACACGCTTTGGAAAGCAGAGTTAGTCCCATGGTTTTTTCCTCCCTTGAATTCATCTACCTCTTTCTGCTGCCGGTATTGGCCGTCTTCCTGCTGCTCCGCATGATCAAACATGAGGGCGCTATCATCTGGTGGCTGATCCTCGCGTCGCTCGGCTTCTATGCCTGGTGGAGCCCGCCCCATCTGCTGCTATTGCTCGGATCTGTGCTCGGCAATTACGGCCTGCACCAGCTGTTGCTCAAGCACCGCTCCAAGGCGTTGTTGGTCTTCGGTATTTCCGCCAACCTGGCGCTGCTCGGCTGGTTCAAATATGCCGACTTCTTACTGGAAAACGTCACCGCTCTATTGGGCAACGGCGAAAGCCAAACGCTGGGCATTATCTTGCCCTTGGCCATCTCGTTCTTCACTTTCCAGCAGGTCTCCTTCCTGCTCGACACCTGGAACGACAAGATCGAGCGCTGCGACTTCAAACGCTACGTGCTGTTTGTGACCTTCTTCCCGCAGCTGATTGCCGGCCCGATTGTGCTGCAAAAGGACACCATTCCTCAGTTCAAGCTTTCGAACTTCACCAGCCGCACCGGCCTGAACATCATGGTGGGCGTGACCCTGTTTGCCATTGGCCTGTTCAAGAAGGTCGTGCTGGCCGACGGTTTGGCGCCAATTGCTAACGGCGTGTTTGGCGCCGCGGATGCTGGTCAGGTCCTGTCGATGGAAGCCGCCTGGCAAGGTGCCCTGGCCTATACATTCCAGATCTACTTTGACTTCTCAGGCTATTGCGACATGGCTCTGGGCATCGCCCGCATGTTTGGCATTCGTCTGCCGATCAACTTCAACTCGCCTTACAAGGCTCTGTCGATCAGTGAATTCTGGCGCCGCTGGCACATCACCCTGTCCCGTTTCCTGCGCGACTATCTGTACATCGCACTCGGCGGCAACCGCTCCGGATGGCTCGGCCGCCACGGCAACCTGATGGCGACCATGTTGCTGGGTGGTCTGTGGCACGGGGCTGGCTGGAACTTCGTGATCTGGGGTGGCCTGCATGGCGGGTATCTGGTGATCAACCATTTCTGGCGCGATCTTGTTGCCCATTATGACCTGCAGCGTTTGGCACCACAGCCGGTACGCATGGTCCTGGCCTGGTCGCTGACCATGCTGGCCGTGGTGTTTGCCTGGGTGTTCTTCCGCGCCGAGACCTTCGACGGTGCCCTGACTGTTCTGTCGGCAATGTTCATTCCGGCAACCTACAGCCTGCTAGAAATGCCAGCAGCAGTTGTCGCCGACCCGACCTTCACCGTCCTGTCGATAGCAGCGCTGATCATCGTCGTCACCGCGCTGCCGAACTCGATCGAGATCACACGCAACTACCGGCCAGTGATCGACACCGTCAAAGAACTGGCCAACAGCGATGCCGGAACCCGGTGGGTCTGGCGCCCAGCCGGCGTTTGGAGCCTGGTCATCGGCGCCGCCGGCGCCGGCGCCCTGATCCAGCTGTACCGGCTCAACGACATGACCGAGTTCATCTATTTCAACTTCTGATCAGATCTCCTTCCTGATCAAAATCAAAAGGGGGCTTTAGGCCCCCTTTTTTGTTGGGCCCGTTTGAAAATCGCAAAACTGGCGTCTTCGCAAATTTCAATGTGCGGTTTGCAATTCGCAATCGAATTGCGGTTCGGATTTTGCGAAATTTTTTTATCTTATTGTTTTTATTGGTTTTTCATTCTGGCACGGCACGTGAAACCCGATTGGCAACTCCAACCCACTCAATCGGAATACCCAAAATGAACGCACTTGCAAAAATCGAAAAGTTCCAGTCAGTCGGTCAGACAGAACTGAAACAGGCTCCAGCCGTTTGGCCTGTACCAGCCGAACTGCCAGCCATCTCCATCATTGGTCTGGGCTATGTCGGCGCCGTTTCTACTGCCTGCCTGGCCGGTCTTGGCCACCGTGTCATCGGCTGCGATGTCGATGCCATCAAGGCTCAGCAGATCGCAGATGGCGTATCGCCAATCCATGAAAAGAACCTCGGCGAGATGCTGAAGGAAGGTGTTGAAGCCGAGCTGATCAGCGCAACAACAGACGTTGCCGACGCCGTCTCCAAAACCGACATCACCTTTGTTTCCGTCGGCACACCGACCAGCGAAGATGGTGGTTGCGACTACCGCTACATCGTTTCCGCCGCCCGTGCGATCGGCGAAGGCCTGCGTCGCAAGGAAGGCTACCACGTGGTCGTTATGCGCTGCTCCATTCCACCGGCGACAACCATGAACGTCATGGTGCCGGAAATCGAAGCCGCCTCCGGCCTGAAAATGGGCGACGATTTCGGCGTCTGCTTCAACCCTGAATTCCTGCGCGAAGGCACAGCGATTGAAGACTTCGACAACCCGCCGAAAACCGTCATCGGCGCCAATGATGAGCGTGCTGCCGACATGCTGGCTCAGGTCTACGCACCGGTTGATGAAAACGTCATCCTGACATCGATCGAAGTGGCCGAAATGGTCAAATATGTCGACAATGTCTGGCATGCCACAAAGGTCTGTTTCGCCAACGAAATCGGCCGCGTCTGCAAGCCGCTGGAAATCGACTCCCACCAAGTCATGAACATTTTTGTTCAGGACACCAAACTGAACCTGTCGCCATACTATCTGAAGCCTGGTTTCGCCTATGGTGGCTCCTGCCTGCCAAAAGAGGTGCGCGCGGTTGCTCATCTGGCTGACAATCTCGGTGTCGAGACACCGCTGATCAACAGCCTGGCCGAAACCAACGACAAGCAGATCGAAACAGCGACCGAAATGGTTCGCAATTCTGGCGGCAAGCGCATCGGCTTCCTCGGCCTGGCGTTCAAGCCCGGCACAGACGACCTGCGCGAAAGCCCCATTTTGGAGGTGATCAATACGCTGATTGAAGAGGGCTATGACTGCCAAGCACATGACCCTGCAATCAACGCTGACACCCGTGTCGACAACCAGTTCTCCTATGTGCGCCACGTGTGCCCACACCTGGAGCCGGTGGTCAATGCGCTTCCAAACCTTCTGACCGACGACCCTCTCTCCATGATCGACGACTGCGATGTCGTTGTCGTCACCCAAGGTGGTGAGAAGATGCGGGAAATCGTGAGTGCACGCTTCGGCCGTGCCAAAATCGTCGACCTTGTGCGCCTCTTTGATGCGGCTCCTGAGGTGGCAACCTACGAGGGGATCGGCTGGTAAGCCGGTCCTCTCCAATTCCTAAAACAATAATGGAGTAGGCTCATGAGTGTTGATACGCACATGAACATCTCGCCGGTACTTGGTACCGGTGGAGATGATGACCTGACAGGCACCGGGCGATCGGAAGTTCTGTCAGGAGCCGCGGGCAACGATGTGCTCCGCGGCCTTTCCGGTAACGACGAGCTGTTCGGCGGTACCGGGGATGACATCCTCTACGGTCAGGGTGGCCATGACACCCTGTACGGTAACGGGAAGCCATCCTATCTCGACATGACCAATCTGGTGATGGTCGAGCAAACCGAAGCGACCGTCACCTTCATTGACGAAGGTGCTGGTTTTCGAAACGCCCTGGGCGTCTATGAAATTGCCGAAGATGGCAGTTTCGGCAATGTCCAGATCCTGTTCCCCAATGCATCGAAAGCCGGCAGCGGTGGTTCGTTGATCCCGGGGGAAACCCAGGTGACGTTTGATGTTTCAAACGACGCCCAACTGGGTTTCTTTGTTGTTTCCAACGGTTACGGCAAAGGCTACTACAACCGACAAGCGTTGGAAGCCCTGGATGGCAGTTTCGAATTGCGCACGGCTGACGGCGAAATCGGCAACATCAATGGTGGGCCGGTCAACCTCTGGCATGTCGAGGACGACGGTTCTGAATACCAGGTGCGCAGCCAATACGGCTACGACCTGTATCATTCGGTTGCCGATGAATCGAACAACTATGCGCTGAACCCCGACAACTACCTTCATGTTGTTGGCCGCGCCAATTCGGTCAGCGGTGATCTGTTGATCGGTTTCGAGGACCTGCGCGGTGGCGGCGACAATGACTATGATGACACGATCATTCGCGTCAATCTTGGTCAGTCAAACATCGTGGCCCAGTTGCCCGAACCTTCCGGCAACGGCATTGCCGGCAGCGATGACGACGATCTCTATGGTGGCGACGGCAATGACGTCATCTATGGTATCGGTGGTCATGACCTGCTGGCCGGTGGCAATGGCGACGACGAACTGTACGGCAATTCCGGAAATGACGAACTTTACGGAAACGACGGCACAGACAAGTTGGAAGGCCATTCCGGCAACGACCAACTGTATGGCGGCGACGGTACCGACGATCTGAACGGCGGCTCCGGTGACGACCATCTGTGGGGCGGCGGCGGCAATGATACGCTGGCCGGCGGTTCCGGTATCGACCACCTTTACGGCGACAGCGGTGATGACATCATGTCCGGTGCCAGCGGCAACGACATCATGTTCGGTGGCAACGGCAATGACACGCTCAACGGCAATAGCGGTAACGATGTCATGAATGGCGGCATGGGCAATGACACCCTGAAC
Source organism: Rhizobiaceae bacterium (assembly GCA_013214695.1). Lineage (GTDB taxonomy): Bacteria > Pseudomonadota > Alphaproteobacteria > Rhizobiales > Rhizobiaceae > Pseudahrensia. Next base: position 25,524 of record JABSRX010000091.1, read on the forward strand.
GGCCATTCCGGCGACGATATCCTCAACGGCGACGCGGGTGGCGACAAACTGATCGGTGGCGGAGGCGATGACACGCTCTCTGGCGGCGAACACAATGACAAGCTGTATGGCGGCTCAGGCGACGACACGTTGCTTGGTGGTGTCGGCAACGATTACCTTTCTGCTAGTTCCGGCGACGATACCATCAATGGTGGCGCCGGCAGCGACAAACTGTTTGGCGGCGCAGGCAGCGACCTGTTCATCTTCGCCGACATGCAGGCCAACGACCGCGATATCATCGGCGACTTCTCTGACGACGATACCATCGACTGGTCCTGGCTCAACCTGGAAAGTCACGACGCTCTGATGGGCTACGCTTCCCAGCAAGGCAGCCACACCGTGTTCGAGTTTGATCAGAACATGACGGTGCGCCTCAACAACTTTGATCTGGCAGAAGTCGACTTCGACTATTTCATCATCTAGATCAACTCCCCCTGCGCCGCCCCTTCTGGGTTGGACTCCAGCGGCGCAGGGGATTTTTTATGGATGCATCCGGCGAGAGCGATACAAATATACCGCCTACTGCCGCGACAGGATCAGCGCATAAAAGCGTATACCCTTTTCCAGATTTTCCAGTGACAGGCGCTCGCTGATGCCGTGGAAGCGCTTGATGTCGTCGCGGGTCACCTTGAACGGATTGATGCGATAGGTGTGGTCGGCGGCCAGTGCGTAAAAGCGCGCATCGGTGGCGGCAATTGTCAGGCCCGGCACGATGGCCAATTCCCCGAAGACAGATTGGATCGTCGTTTTGATCTGATTGAAGCCATCGACCTCCGCGCTCGACACCGGCGAGGCAGCAGACTGAATGGCGCCGGCGATGCGGATTTCGATGGCGTCATCGTCAATGGTCGCGCGCACATATTCAACTATGCCGTCAATCGTATCGCGCGGATGCAGACGAAAATTGACGGTGCCGACCGCCTGGGTTGCCAGGACATTTTCTTTCGTCGACGCCGACAACATGGTTGGTGCCGTGGTGGTGCGCAGCATGGCGTTGGTCGACGGGTCGGCCGACAACATGCGTTCCAGCAGCGGATCAAACAGCCAACGATTGGCGAAGACGATGCGGCGCCCAAGATCGAAATGACGGCCCAGGGCATCGAAGAATTGTTCCGACAGTCCCGACAAGCCGCCTGGCACCGGGGAATCCTGCAGTTTTGCTATGGCCTTGGCGAGACGACCAACCGCGGTCACCTGCGGTGGCAGCGAAGAATGTCCGCCCTCGCCCTTGGCGACCAATTCGAGTGTCAGATAGCCCTTTTCGGCCAGATTGATGCTGGCCACCGGCTTGTCGAGGCCCTTGATGAAGCGCCGCTCCAGCACGAAGGAGCCTTCGTCCAGCGCCCATTCGAGCTGGACATTCTGCTGCTTGAGATATTTGGCCACCGCCCGTGCGCCACCGCCGCCGACTTCCTCGTCATGACCGAAGCTGAAATAGATGGTGCGGGTTGGTCGAAAACCCTGGGCTGCCAGTTTTTCGGCCGCTTCCATCAGCGCGATCAGCGCGCCCTTATTGTCCAGCGTGCCGCGGCCCCAGACAAAGCCATCGGCGACCGCGCCGGAAAACGGCGGTTGCTCCCACTGGTCAAGGGAATCGGCCAGCGCGGGCACGACGTCATAATGGGCGGCAAACAAAATGGGCTTGCGGCTTTTGTCGGAACCGACCCATTTGTAGAGAGGCGTCTGACCGGCGATCATCACCCGCTCCGTCGCGGCATGGACCGCCGGATAGGTCGTTTCCAGAAATGTCAAAAAGCGATCAAAGTCCGGGTGGCTGGTATCCGTTGAGACGGTGCGGAACTGGATGGCCTTTGACAGCACGTCGGTGGCCTTGGCCAGATCGACGTCGAGATTGACCGGTTCGACCGCCTCGATTTCTTCCGGCACGTAGCGGCTTGTGTTGAACGCGATGATGACAATCAGCGCCGCCAGAATGACGGCGATACCGGCGAACAGTTTTTTGATCAGGGTCTTCATGGCTTCAAACGGGCCAGCATTTCCATCCAGGGGTCGACCGTTCCGACCAAACCGGCGCCCTCGCCTGTCACCTCGTTGAAGACGTCAAAACCGGCTTCCGCCAAAAGACCGCGCAATTCTTCGCTGGTGTAAAAGGTGTAAAAACGGCCAAGATGATCTCTGGCTTCCCCCGTGCCCGACTTCATGCCGATGTGCAGAACACCGCCCGGTTTCAGGGCGACAGCGATGCGGCGCAGATTTGCCGGCATGTTGCTGCGCGGTTCGTGCAACAGGCTGAAATTGGCCCAGATGCCGTCATAGGTGTCTTCGTCCTGGAGATCGGCAAATTCCGCCTGCAGAACGGTCACCCCCTCATGGCTGCGCGCCACGTCGACCATGGCCGAAGAGGCGTCGGTGGCGGTGACATCAAATCCCTTGGCCTGCAGGACCGCCGCATGGGTGCCTGGCCCACAGCCCCAATCCAGGACTTTGGCGTTTGCCGGCAAGTGATCGCTGAACCGTTGAAGCGACGCATCGGCTTCCGCCGCCGCAAAGGCTTCCGCGTAGTCTTTGACCTTTGCATCGTAGACCGCGATGGTTTCTTCATCCGTCGCCATGACACGCCCTCCCGTAATATGTCAGCCGGTCAACCTTCGTCGATTCGGCCTCCAGCGGCAATCCATCTGGCGTGGCGATCATTCGATTCCCGTCAGTTCAACCACACCAATCGCCTGCTCCCCGGCCCCGCTGTACAGCAGATAGAAAGTGCCGTCTGCGTCGCGAAAGATGTCT
>JABSRX010000092.1 GCA_013214695.1 Rhizobiaceae bacterium
AAAGTCGTTCGGACGCATCATCGCCCGGTTGGCTGAAATGAGTGACGCAAGAATTGCCGGTGCTGCGTAAAGCGGCACTGTCGGGAATAAGGAAGAAAAAACATGGTCGCGGTTCAAGAAACCATCGATACCGTCAAAACGCTGGAAATTGACCAGTACAAATATGGCTTTTCGACCGACATCGAATCGGACAAGGCGCCGAAGGGATTGGACGAAGACACGATCCGTTTCATTTCCGCCAAGAAGGGCGAGCCGGAATGGATGCTGGAATGGCGTCTGGAAGCCTTTGCCCGCTGGAAGACCATGACCGAGCCCGACTGGGCGCGTGTGGCTTATGACAAGATCGATTATCAGGACATCTATTATTACGCCGCGCCAAAAAATTTCGAAGACGGTCCAAAGTCGCTCGACGAGGTCGATCCCGAACTGCTGCGCACCTACGAGAAGCTGGGCATTCCGCTGAAAGAGCAGGAAATCCTGGCGGGTGTTGTGCGTCCGAAAGCGGATGAGGTGGACGAAGCCGAACGCGAGGAGGACCTCGGCGATAACATCTATAAGTCTGGCCGTGTTGCGGTCGACGCGGTGTTTGATTCCGTCTCGGTCGTCACCACTTTCAAGGAAGAACTGGCCAAGGCGGGCGTGATCTTCTGCTCGATCACCGAAGCCATTAAGGACTACCCGGAATTGGTTCAGAAATATCTGGCAACCGTGGTGCCGGTCACCGACAATTATTTTGCCACGCTGAACAGCGCCGTGTTCACCGACGGAACATTCGTCTACGTGCCCGAAGGTGTGCGCTGCCCGATGGAACTGTCGACCTACTTCCGCATCAACGAGCAGAACACCGGTCAGTTCGAGCGCACGCTGATCATCGCCGAGAAGGGCTCCTACGTTTCTTATCTGGAAGGCTGCACCGCGCCACAGCGTGATGAGAACCAGCTGCATGCGGCGGTTGTCGAGCTCGTTGCGATGGACGATGCGGAGATCAAATACTCCACCGTTCAGAACTGGTATCCCGGTGACGAAAACGGCAAGGGTGGCATCTACAACTTCGTCACCAAGCGCGGCGACTGCCGCGGCAAAAACTCGAAGATTTCCTGGACCCAGGTTGAAACCGGCTCCGCCGTCACCTGGAAATATCCAAGCTGCATTCTGCGCGGCGATGGTTCGCGCGGCGAGTTTTATTCGATCGCGGTTTCCAACGGCATGCAGCAGGTCGATAGTGGCACCAAGATGCTGCATCTGGGCAAGAACACGACCAGCCGGATCATTTCCAAGGGCATCAGTGCCGGCCGTTCGTCGAATACCTATCGCGGACAGGTCAGTGTCGGACGTCGTGCCGACTCGGCACGTAATTTCACCCAGTGTGACAGCCTGCTGATCGGCGATCAGTGTGGCGCCCATACGGTGCCGTACATCGAGACCAAGAACAAAGACGCCCAGTTGGAGCACGAGGCGACCACCTCGAAGATCTCCGATGACCAGCTGTTCTATTGCTTGCAGCGCGGCATTCCCGAAGAGGAAGCGATTGCGTTGATCGTCAATGGGTTCGTCAAGGAAGTCATTCAGGAACTGCCGATGGAATTTGCGGTTGAAGCGCAGAAACTGATCGGCATCAGCTTGGAAGGCTCGGTCGGCTAGTGGATAAAAACCGTTTCCTTTCCTCCATCTGGGTCCGGGTGGTCGTCTTTTTGTGGATGATCGTATTTCCCATCGCGCTGGTGGCGATACCGGCGCTGGAGATGGTGACCGGGGAACGTGAATGGGGATTGGCGCCCGCCTGGGCATTCGCCGTGTGGCTGTTGGGCCCGTTGGTGGCGGCAATCGCGTTTAAGTATTTGGGCGGTGGCAAGAAGCCATCTGCCTGACGGATGAAGCGCCCGGTTCGGGCAAAGAAGTGGGCCTTCGGGCAGGAAAGAAGAAAAATGCTGGAAATCAAAAACCTCCATGTGCGTATCGCTGAAGATGAGACCGAAATCATCAAAGGCTTGAACCTGTCGGTTACAGCTGGCGAAGTCGCCGCCATCATGGGCCCCAACGGCTCGGGCAAGTCGACGCTGTCTTACGTTCTTTCCGGCAAGGAAGATTATGAGATCACTGAAGGGTCGATCACCTATAATGGTGAGGATCTGCTGGAAATGGACGTCTCCGAGCGCGCTGCCGCCGGTGTCTTCCTGGCGTTCCAGTATCCGGTCGAGATCCCCGGCGTGCCGACCATGACTTTCCTGAAGGAAGCGATGAACGCCCAGCGCAAGCAGCGCGGTGAAGACGAATTGACCACACCGGATTTCATCAAGCGGGTGCGCGCCGCTGCCGGTGATCTGAAAATCGATTTCAACATGCTGAAGCGCCCGGTCAATGTGGGCTTCTCCGGCGGTGAAAAGAAACGCGCCGAAATCCTGCAGATGTCCTTGCTGGAGCCAAAGCTCTGCGTTCTCGATGAGACCGATTCAGGCCTCGATATCGACGCGCTAAAAGTGGTGTCCGACGGCGTCAACCTGCTGCGGGATCCAAACCGTGCGGTGATCGTCATCACCCACTACCAGCGTCTGCTGGACCACATCGTGCCCGACACGGTGCATGTTCTGTCCAACGGTCAGATCGTCAAATCAGGTGACAAGAGCCTGGCACTGGAACTCGAAGAAAAGGGCTATGCCGACATCATTGCAGCTGCGGCATAAGGCGATATGGATATGACTGCACATACTCCTCGAATTCTGACGGATGGTGAAACCGCGCTTTTTGCAGCTTATGACGCTGCCAAACCGGCGGGTTTCGAAACGGCGCGCGATGCGGCCATTGAGGCACTGCGCGGTTCCGGCCTGCCGACCCGACGCATTGAAGCCTTTCACTACACAGACCTGCGCGCGCTGCTGCGCGGCCAGTACCAGATTGCCGAGCGCCCAGGCGAGGATGCAGCCCGTGAAATCGGCGCGCGCTTTCCCCGTCTGGTGGAAGATGCGGCCGTGCTGCATTTCCGCGATGGTCATTACTTCGACTGGGGTGAAGAACTGCCAGCCGGTGTCAGCGTCGATGCGGCGCTGCCCGATCTGACCGATGCCGATGATGCTGTCGCCCAGTTGAACACGGCCTTCGCCACAAGCGGTACGACGATCACCATCGCGCAGGATGCCGAAGTTGAACGGACCGTCGGTATTGCCCATGCCCATACGGGGGCGGAAAACACCATCGCTGCCATGCGCACGACGATTGTGGCTGAAGCAGGGTCCAACTGCCGCCTGATCGACCGCGCCGTTGGTCCAGACGAAGTGTTGTACCTGCATTCCTCCGTCGTCGATATCCAGATCGGCGACAAGGCGACCGTCAATTACGTGCTGTCGATTGAAGAAGGCGATGCCGCCCAACGTCTCGCGCAGCTCAACGTTTCCATTGGGGCCGAGGCAACACTCAATCTGTTCATCCTCAACGCCGGCGGCAAGCTGGTGCGCCAGGAAATCAATTTTGATGTTGTCGGTGAAAACGCCAACCTCAACATTTCCGGCGTCAATCTTGTGGGTGGCGATGCCCATATCGATGTGACCTCGAGCATTACCCATCACGTTCCGCACACCAATGCTGAAGAGATCTTCCGCAACGTGGCGACCGAACGCGGCAATGGCGTGTTCCAGGGTCAGATCAATGTGCGTCAGGCGGCCCAGCTGACCGATGCCCGCATGGCCTGCAACACTTTGCTGTTGTCCGACGATTGCGGTTTCTCGGCCAAGCCGGAACTGGAAATCTTTGCCGATGACGTGCAGTGCGCCCATGGCGCCACGGTTACCGATCTGGAGGACAGTTACATGTTCTACCTGATGGCCCGTGGCATTTCCGAAAACACCGCCCGGCGCATGCTGATCCGGGCATTCGTGGCGGAGATCGTTGAAGAGCTGGAAGACGAAGCCCTGATCGAGGCGCTGGAAAACCGCATCGACATTTGGATGGAGCGCCATGTCTGATCTGCCGGTCGCCCTGGATCACTGCGTCATCCATGTGGCCGACTGGGAAGTGGCAAAAGACTTCTACACCCGGGTGATGGGTGCCGAGGCCGTGCCGGTTCAGGACGGATATGTGTTTCGTTGGGGCGACCAGCAGCTCAATTGCCACGGTCCCAACAAGTTTGCCGAGCCGAAGGCGCGGATTCCGGTCGAACCTGGCAACAGCGATCTGTGTTTTGCCTGGCAGGGGCCCATTTCAGACGCGGTTGCTCATCTGAAGGCACAAGACATCGACATCGAATTGGGCCCGGTTGAACGTTTCGGCGGGCAGGGGCCCGGTACCAGCATATATTTTCGGGATCCCGATGGATCCCTGATGGAGTTCATCTCTTATGACAGCTAACGGCTACGACATTGATGCCATTCGGGCAGATTTTCCCATCCTGCAGCGCGAAGTGCACGGCAAGCCTCTGGTCTATCTCGACAACGGCGCATCGGCACAGAAGCCATCGCAGGTGATTGACGCGATCAAGCACGCCTATGAAAACGAATATGCCAATGTGCATCGCGGCCTGCATTTCCTCTCCAACGCAGCGACCGACGCCTATGAAGCGGCGCGCGGCAAAATTCGCCGCTTCCTGAACGCGCCGCACGACGACAACATCGTTTTCACGTCGGGCACCACCGAGGCCATCAACCTGGTCGCCTATGGCTATGCCATGGCGCATCTGGGCGAAGGCGATGAAATCGTGCTGTCCATCCTGGAACACCATTCCAACATTGTGCCTTGGCACTTTCTGCGCGAACGGCTCGGCGTCAAACTGGTCTGGGTGGATTGCGACGATGAGGGCGGCGTGTCGCTCGAGGTCGTCGAAGCTGCCTGCAGCGACCGCACCAAGCTGATCGCGATCACCCACATGTCCAATGTGACCGGCGCGGTTTTGCCGGTCAAAGATATCTGCTCGATGGCCAAAAGCCGCGGCATTAAGGTGATGATTGATGGCTCGCAGGGCGCGGTGCATATGCCTGTCGACGTGCAGGACATTGGCTGCGACTTCTACTGCATCACCGGGCACAAGCTGTATGGCCCGTCGGGAATCGGTGCGCTCTACGGCACCAAGGAAGCGCTCGAGGCGATGCAGCCCTTCCAGGGCGGTGGCGAAATGATTCTCGATGTGACGCTCGACGATGTCACCTATAACGATCCACCGCACCGGTTTGAGGCTGGCACGCCGCCGATCGTTCAGGCGATCGGTCTGGGCCATGCGCTCGACTATATGGACAGTATCGGACGCGACGCGATTGCCGACCATGAGGCGGATCTGCGCGACTATGCGCGCCAGCGCCTGCGCGAGATCAACGCGCTTCGGGTCATCGGCGATACGCCGGATAAGGGCGCCATCTTCTCGTTTGAACTGGAAGGCATTCACTCCCACGACGTCTCAATGGTCATCGACCGGGCCGGCGTTGCCGTGCGGGCAGGGACCCATTGTGCACAACCGCTGTTGAAACGCTTTGGAACAACCTCTACTTGCAGGGCAAGCTTTGGAATGTACAATACCCGCCAGGAAGTGGATGTGCTGGTCGAAGCGCTTGAAAAAGCAAGAAAGTTTTTCTCATGAGCGAACAAGATACAACCGCAGTAGCGGCTGAAAACGGGCCAAATGAAGCCAATATCGGTGCCAATACACCGAGTTCCATTTCGCCTGCCGAACTGGACCGCCTGACCACCGACATCATCGCGGCGTTGAAAACCGTCTATGATCCGGAGATTCCAAGCGACATCTACGAGATCGGCCTGATCTACCGGATCGACATGGATGACAACCGCATGGTCGATATCGACATGACGCTGACCGCGCCGGGTTGTCCGGTGGCCGGGGAAATGCCGATCTGGGTTGAGAACGCTGTCAGCATGGTTGAGGGCGTCTCAGGCGTCACCGTCAACATGGTGTTTGATCCACCCTGGACGCCGGAGCGTTTGAGCGAAGAAGCGCAAATCGCGCTCGGCTGGTATGTCTAACCGGTTCGCATGTTTAGACTGCATTAGAACGTCAATTGTAATCTTGCCAAACCACGCTTATCTTCAAGCCAAGTGATTGGAGCCCAATATGAGCCGTTTTGCCGTCATAACCCTGACCGACGCCGCCATTGAGCGGGTTGCCGAGATTGTTGCCAGTGCCGACGAAGGTGCCGAGGGCATCCGTGTCGGGGTCAAGAACGGCGGCTGCGCCGGAATGGAATATACCGTCGATCTTGTGGTTGAGGCCGACCCGAAGGACGATCGGGTGGATGCCGGTGATCATGCCGTGTTCATCGCCCCGGAAGCCGTGCTGTTCCTGCTCGGCACCCAGATGGACTTTGAAGTTACCAAATTGCGCTCCGGCTTCGTGTTCAACAACCCGAACCAGACATCTGCCTGTGGCTGTGGTGAGAGTGTGACGCTGATCCCGGCTGCCATGCCTCCGGCCAATGAGCTGGAAAACGCCTAAGACTGACGATTGCGGCGCGCAGGCAAGGCCCTGCGGCTGATCTTGCAAGGGATACCCCACTATGGTCACGCTTCTCGACACCGTTAAGGACCAGCGTCCGCGGCATCCGGAAAAGGAACATCGTCCCGATCAACCGGTGCTGAAAAAGCCCGAATGGATCCGTGTGCGTGCCTCGTCCTCGCCGGTGTTCAAGGAAACTCAGGACATCGTCAAAGAGAACAACCTGGTCACCGTGTGCGAAGAGGCCGGCTGCCCGAATATCGGCGAATGCTGGTCGAAGAAACACGCCACCATGATGATCATGGGCGACACCTGTACCCGCGCCTGCGCCTTCTGCAACGTGCGCACCGGCAAGCCGGAGGCGCTTGATCAGAGCGAGCCGGAAAACGTCGCCAAGGCGGTGGCCAAGCTGGATCTGAACCATGTGGTGATCACTTCGGTTGACCGCGACGATCTTGACGACGGTGGGGCGCAGCATATTGCCGATACGATCCTCGCCATCCGGGCTGCGTCGCCGCGCACGACGATCGAGGTTCTGACACCTGATTTTCTGCGTAAAGACGGTGCGTTAGAGATCGTTGTTAAAGCAAAGCCTGATGTATTTAACCACAATATCGAGACCGTGCCGGGGCATTATCTGACGGTCCGTCCCGGGGCCCGCTATTATCACTCCATCCGCTTGCTGGAGCGGGTCAAGGAACTGGACCCGACAATGTTCACCAAATCTGGCCTGATGGTTGGCTTTGGCGAGACGCGCAATGAAGTGCTGCAGTTGATGGACGATCTGCGCACCGCAAATGTCGACTTCCTGACCATCGGTCAGTATCTGCAGCCGACCCGCAAGCATCACAAGATCGACCGGTTCATCACGCCAGACGAGTTTAAGTCCTACGAGACTTCGGCCTATGCAAAGGGCTTCCTGCTGGTCTCGTCTTCGCCGCTGACGCGTTCGTCCTATCACGCCGATGAGGACTTTGCCCGCCTGCGCGAAGCCCGCGAAAAGCAGCTTGCCGCCGCTGCCGCCGCCAGCTGATCAAGTCTTGCCCAGTTTCCAGAAGATACATCCGGTACATCACGCCGCCGACAAGATGTTCGATCTTGTCGCCGACATCGAGCGCTATCCGGAATTCGTGCCGCTGTGTCAGTCGCTGAACACCCGCACATCACGCGAGAAAGCGGGGCGTGAGATCCTGTTGGCGGACATGACGGCCGGCTACAAGTCCATTCGCGAAACCTTCACCTGCCAGGTGGTGCTGAACCGGGAAGACCAGGAGATCCGCGCCAGCTACATTGATGGTCCTTTCAAATATCTGGAAAACAAGTGGCACTTCGAAGCCACCGGCGACAACAGCTGCAACGTGCACTTTCATCTCGACTACGAGTTCAAGAGCCGGGCCCTGGCGATGTTGATGGGGGCCATGTTCGACAAGGCTTTTGCCCGGTTTACCCAGGCCTTCGAGGAACGTGCCGACGAACTCTACGGCGGCGGCGGCGAGGGCAGCTTGGACGGCGAGGGCTAGGCCTCAGCTCATTTCGTCAATCAGCATTTGCAGAGCGGTTTCGACCGTCATCTGCCGCACCTGCGCCCGTGTCGATGCGCCCTGATCGGCAAATCGGCATTCTTTCACACTGACCAGACCGTCCAGCGATTGCGCGGCGATATAGACCAGGCCGACTGGCTTTTGCGGTGTGCCGCCGGTTGGGCCCGCGACACCGGTGACCGCAACGGCAACCTGGGCCCGCGAATTGGCCAGCGCACCGGTCACCATGGCGCGGGCAACGGTGGCGGATACAGCGCCCTTGCTGTTGATTGTCTCCATCGGCACGTTGAGCAATTCGGCCTTTGCCTCGTTGGAATAGGTGACAAAACCGCGATCAACCACGGCAGAGGAGCCGGAAATCTCCGTCAGGGCCCCGCTGATCAGGCCGCCTGTGCAGGATTCCGCCGTTGCGACCTGAAGGTCCTTCTGCCTGCCCAGGTCGATGACCTTTTGCGCCAATTGCTCAATCATCCGTCCGCCTCCATCACAACAGTGGCCGTTGCCATCGCCACCATGCCCTCGTTTCGGCCAACAAAGCCGATCTTTTCGTTGGTCGTAGCTTTCACCGAAATGCGCGCCGCTTCAATGCCAGTGATGTTGGAAATGGCGTTGCGCATCTCATCGCGGTGGGGGCCGATCTTTGGCGCTTCGCAGACCAGGGTCACGTCCATATGGGTGATGCGACCGCCATGGGCTCGCACCCGGTCCACAGCATGGGCCAGAAACTGATCCGAACGGGCGCCTTTCCATTGCGGGTCTGATGGCGGGAAATGGGAGCCGATATCGCCGTCTGCCACGGCAGCGAGCAGGGCATCGGTCAGGGCATGCAGACCAACATCGGCATCGGAATGCCCAGACAGAGATTGCGTATGCGGCAGCTTCACGCCGCACAGCCAGACATGGTCGCCGTCGACCAGTTGATGGGTGTCGTAGCCGTGGCCAACGCGGACATCGGGTGCTGACATGACAAATTTCTCCTGTGCCTGCGCCATATCCTGGGCCGTGGTGATTTTAACGTTGCGGGGGTCGCCGTCGACGATCAGCACGTCCATACCGACCCATTCGGCCAGTCCGGTATCATCGCTGAAATCTGAACGTCCAGCATCGGCGGCCTTTTCATGGGCCTGTAAGATGCCGTCAAAGTGGAAACCCTGGGGCGTTTGCGCCGCATAGAGCCTGGTGCGGTCGACCGTGGCCTCAATCAATCCATCGGCCCCGGTGCGTTTCAACGTATCGGCAACCGGCAGGCTCGGCAGCACGGCTGCATGAGAGGTAAGAGACGTCACGACGCGGTCAATCGTGTCGGGATCGATAAACGGCCTCGCCGCATCATGGATCAGCACCCGGGTAACGTTTTTCCCAGTCAGTGCCCCCAGTCCGGCTGCAACCGATTGTTGGCGCGTTGCTCCGCCCAATGTTGGGGGCAGCAGTTTGGCATGCTCGGACACGGCGTTGGCATACAGATCGCCATCATCAGCATGGATCACCGCGATCACCATATCCACGCTCGGATGGGCGGTGAAAGCGTCCAGCGTGCGGGCCAGTACAGCCCTTCCACCCAGCAATTGATATTGCTTGGGACCCGCCGCTTGACCAGCGCGCATGCCGCGACCAGCGGCGACCACAATCGCTGCGGTCAGGTCTTCAGTTTTGCCGTGTATTTCCATGGATTGGCTTTGGCATGGTCGAGAAAATGTCGCAATAGTTTGCCTTGCAAGTCGGCAGACAATTGCTTAGAAAAGCGTCATGTCCGAAAACTGCTTAAAAAATACGCATTCTGAAATGTCGATCGGTTCACTGACCTTTCGCAACAGAGCGCTGTTGGCGCCGATGTCAGGTGTGTCCGACGTTCCCTTTCGGCAGTTGGCCTGGGAGTTCGGTGCCGGCATGGTGGTGTCCGAAATGGTTGCCAGCGAAGCCCTGACCACCGGTCAGGAAGAAATGCGCCTGAAAGCCGAAGGTGCGGGATTGCCGATCCATATTGTGCAACTGGCGGGCCGTCAACCACATTGGATGGCCGAAGCAACCCGCATGGCAGAGCAGTCCGGCGCCCATGCCATCGACATCAATATGGGCTGTCCCTCGAAACGCGTCACCAATGGCTATTCCGGCTCGGCGCTGATGCGCGACCTTGACCATGCCATGACCCTGATCGAGGCAGTAATGGAAGCGACAGACCTGCCGGTGACGCTGAAAATGCGGCTGGGCTGGGATGAGAATTCGATCAACGCGCCGGAGCTTGCGGCGCGGGCCGAGCGGGCAGGTGTGCAGATGATCACCGTCCATGCCCGCACCCGCAATCAGTTTTACAAAGGCGAAGCGGACTGGAGCAAGGTCAAGCCGGTGCGTGAGGCCATATCGCTGCCGCTGGTCATCAATGGTGACATCTGCTCAGTCGAAACCGCCCGGCAGGCGATGGAGATTTGCGGCGCGGACGCGGTAATGATTGGTCGCGCCAGTTACGGTGCACCGTGGCTGCCTGGCCAGGTGGGTGCTGCCCTGGCCGGCGATGATGCTGCGGTTGCAGCGGCCGCTGCGCCGGAAGGCGATGCCTTGGCGGATGTCGTTTGCCGGCACTATGAGGCCATGCTGTCTTTCTACGGGTTGGAATTGGGCGTCCGCAATGCCCGCAAACATCTCGACTGGTATAGTGGCCATCTGCAGCAGTCGCCGGACTTTGCGCCGCTGCGCCGTTCCTTGCTGACCTGCCGCGAGCCCAAGCAGGTGTTGGCAACGGTGCGTGAGATTTTCGAAAATGGCCCGACACCGCGAGTTGCTGCATGATGGACACGCTTGACGCCAAACCTTTTGGCTTGCCGACAGATGTGCTCAACGCGCTTCCGCATCCGGTTTTCATGATCTCCGGCGATGGCACGTTTGATTTCGTCAACGCCGCGGCCGAAGCGTTTTTCCAATCCAGTTTCACGGTTTTGAAGAACCGCCAGTTCAGTTGGTTCCTGCCCGATGGCAGCCCGATGCGGACCCTGGTCGAGCAGGTCCAGAACACACGCTCGCCGATCAGCGAGTACAAGGTGGATGTGTCGTCTCCGCGTCTGGGGGGCGAACGCTTTGTCGATGTCTATGTGTCACCGGTGGTTGAGCATCCCGACTCCGTCGTCGTGCTGCTGCAGGTGCGTTCCATGGCCGACACGCTGGACAAGCAATTGACCCATCGCGGTGCGGCCAGAACGGTGACCGGCCTGGCTTCGATGCTGGCCCATGAAATCAAGAACCCGCTTTCAGGCATTCGCGGTGCGGCGCAGTTGCTGGAGGCCCATAGCGACGAAGATGATCGCGCTCTGACTCGCCTGATCATGGACGAAACCGACCGCATTGTGCGCCTGGTGGACCGCATGGAGGTATTCTCCGACGAGCGTCCGATTGAGCGTGATCCGGTCAACGTCCACTCCGTGTTGGAACACGTCAAACGTCTGGCGCGTTCGGGTTTCGGCAAGAACATTTCCATCGTTGAGCATTACGATCCGTCGCTGCCACCGGTGCTCGGCAATCGCGACCAACTGGTGCAGGTGTTTCTCAACCTGATCAAAAATGCCTGCGAAGCGATGCCGGACCAAAAGGATGCGCAAATAACGCTGACGACGGCCTATCGACCCGGCATGAGTGTCGCTGCGCCGGGCAGCAAGGAACGCATTTCCCTGCCGATCTCGATGACCGTTACCGATAACGGTCCCGGCGTTCCCGACGACATTCTGTCTTACATGTTTGATCCGTTCGTCTCGAGCAAACCCAATGGTTCAGGTCTCGGTCTCGCCCTGGTTGCGAAGATCATCGGCGACCATGGCGGGGTGATTTCCTGCGACAGCCAGCCCAGCGGAACAAACTTCACAGTCCTGATGCCCATGTGGTCCGAAAAAAGGAATAGCGATTAGGCATGCCAGAAATTCTGATTGCAGACGACGACGCAGCCATCCGCACCGTGCTTTCGCAAGCCTTGTCCCGCGAAGGCTATGATGTGCGGGTGACCTCCAACGCGACAACCCTGTGGCGTTGGACCTCTGCTGGCGATGGCGACCTGGTGGTCACGGATGTGATCATGCCCGACGAAAATGTCTTCGACCTGCTGCCGCGCATCAAACGGGTGCGCCCGGAACTGCCGGTCATCGTGATGAGCGCCCAGAACACCTTCATGACGGCGATCACCGCCACCGAGAAGGGGGCCTATGATTACCTGCCCAAACCGTTCGATTTGAAAGAACTGATCGGCACGGTTGAACGGGCGCTCGCAGAACCGTTGGAAAGCGAACAGAAAAGCGATGCGCCGTCGGAAACCACCATGCCGCTGGTGGGTCGTTCTCCGGCGATGCAGGAAATATACCGGGTGATTGCCCGCATGACCCAGACCGATCTGACGGTGATGATCAGCGGTGAATCCGGAACCGGCAAGGAATTGGTGGCTAAGGCACTGCACCAGTTCGGCAAGCGCAAATCCGGCCCGTTCGTGGCCATCAACATGGCCGCAATCCCGCGTGAATTGATCGAGTCGGAACTGTTCGGCCACGAGAAAGGGGCCTTCACCGGCGCCAACAGCCGATCAGCCGGGCGTTTTGAACAGGCCAATGGCGGCACGCTTTTTCTCGACGAGATCGGCGATATGCCGATGGAGGCGCAGACCCGCCTGCTGCGGGTTCTGCAGGAAGGCGAGTACACCACCGTTGGTGGACGCACGCCGATATCCACCGATGTACGCATCGTTGCCGCGACCCATCAGGACCTGGCCGGTCTGATTGACCGCGGGCAGTTTCGCGAAGATCTCTATTATCGCCTCAACGTCGTGCCACTTCGCCTGCCACCCCTGCGCGAGCGGGGACAGGACGTGCCGGACCTGGCCCGCCACTTCCTGGAGCAGGTCGAAGCCCGGGGTTTGCCACGCAAAGTGTTCGACAAGTCGGCGCTTGACCGCATGAAACAGCACAATTGGCCGGGCAATGTGCGCGAGCTGGAAAACCTCGTGCAGCGTCTCGCGGCGCTGTATCCGCAGGAGAAGATCACTGCCGAGCTGGTCGAAAGCGAACTGTCGGCGTCGCGCCTAGCCAGCAATACCGGCGACACCAACTCGATCACCGAACAGCAACTGCAGGCATCGGTGTCGGCCTTTACGGCACAGTTGCTGGAAGAAAGCGAAGACGGCGAACCGCTCGACAACCTCTACGCCACCGTGCTGCGTGAAATCGAGGAACCGTTGATCAACATGGTGCTGCGGGCCACCCGTGGGAACCAAATCAAGGCAGCAAAGGTGCTGGGTTTGAACCGAAATACCCTGCGCAAAAAAATTAAGGATCTTGATCTCCAGGTGATGCGCGGCATCAGCTAGCTGTTGCGCATGGGCAACATTTTGTTGCAGAATGGCAACGAGTGGAAGCCAGATACGGTCCGATTCTAATCGATGACAGCCTCAGATGCAGCACAGGCAGCGTCCGGCGACGCTGACAATAGGCGTGCCAGCGGCGAGCGCGGCGAAAGCGGCGAAAGCGGCGTTGGCGGCGACCGTGCCGATACCGTCGCGGCTGGGGGCGCCGCTGGGGTCGAGCCTGTTGGCGTTTCCGGTTCCAGTCTGAAATATGCGCGCCGCTACGGGGCGGCCTTTGTCTTGCTGGTTCTGGTCTTTGGCGCAGCGTCCTTTCTCGTCCTGCTCGGCCTGACCAGCATCGAACCGACAGAAACCGTGATTTTGGCGGTAACAGTGATCAATGGCGTACTGGTCACCGCGATGCTCGTTCTGGTGGGCCGCGAGGTCTACAGCCTGCTGCAGGCCCGCAAACGGGGCAGGGCAGCCGCCCGCATGCATATCCGGATCGTCGGTTTGTTTGCGATTGTCGCCTCTTTCCCGGCGATCATCGTGGCCGTCGTCGCCGGCATCACGCTCGATCTCGGTCTCGACCGCATCTTTGATGCCCGTACGCGCACGATCGTGACCAATTCGGTCAGCGTCGCGGAATCCTACGTCGAGGAAACCGCTTCGACCCTGAATTCCAATACGCTCAGCATGGGTTTCCTGCTGTCCCGCAACCGCAGCGCCTTTGTGCTGGATCGCGGCGCTTTCGAGCAATTCATGCGCGGTCAAAGCCGCGCCCGGGGCCTTCTGAATGCCTCGATCATTCGCTCTAATGGCAGCGTCATCCTCACCGTTGACGAAGCGGAATCTCGGCGCCTGCCGGAAGTCCCGCCCGGCCTGATGGAATTGGCACAGGCCGAGAAGCCAGCCTGTGGCGGCCCGAAAATCCGAAACCTCGCCGGTTGTGTGGTTAAGCTGAAGGGGCTGGGGGACGACCACTATCTTTACACGCTGCGGTCGGTCGATGCCGGGGTTTTGAATTCCATTCAGCTGATGGAAGAGATCACCGAAGAGTACAATTTGCTGGAGAGCGGCCGTCTGCCTCTGCAGATCGCGTTTGCGCTGCTCTATGTCGGCATCTGTTTGACCATTCTGCTGGCCGCGGTCTGGATGGGCATCGCGGTGGCCGATCGCCTGGTGGAACCCATTCGCCGCCTGATTGCCGCCGCAGACAAGGTGGCAACCGGTGATCTTGAGGTCAGCGTGCCGATCACCCGCTCAGAGGGTGAGTTGCGATCCCTGGCCGACACGTTCAACTCGATGACCAGCGAGTTGCGGGCCCAGCGCGACGAAATCCTCGACAATCAAGAACAGATCGACCGCCGCCGCCGCTTTACCGAGGCGGTGTTGTCCGGCGTCACCGCAGGCGTGATCGGTGTCTCGCCGGAAGGCCGTCTGGCGATTGCCAATTCCTCGGCCAGCACCCTGTTGGGCAAGGATGCCGATACCCTCGTCGGGGAGCCGCTGAGCAATATCAGCGCTGAACTGGGCGAAGTTCTGGACAATGCAGAGCGCAGCGGCAAGCGCTCCTATCTGGAGCAGATCTCATTCAACTCCGGCAGCGGTGACCGCACCCTCAATGTGCAGGTGTCGGTGGATCACGGTGCTGAAGGGGACAATTCCCACGTCATCACAATTGACGACATTACCGATCTCGTCTCGGCGCAACGCACCTCGGCCTGGGCCGATGTGGCGCGCCGCATTGCCCATGAGATCAAGAATCCACTGACACCCATTCAGCTGTCAGCCGAACGCATTCGCCGCCGCTACGGCAAGGTGATCACGGAAGACCGCGAAGTCTTCGATCAATGCACCGATACGATTGTCCGTCAGGTGGCCGATATTGGCCGCATGGTCGACGAGTTTTCCTCGTTTGCCCGCATGCCCAAGCCCACACTGGTGGTAGGCGACCTGCGCGAGCCGCTGCGTGAAGCGGTCTTCTTGTTGAAGGTTTCGCATCCGGAGATCGATTTTCAGGTCAATCTGGATGAGCAGGCGATCGTCTCCCGGTTTGACAGCCGCCTGTTGGGACAGGCCTTTGGCAATCTGATCAAAAACGCGTCGGAAGCGATGGAAGGCGTCGAATTTGCCGAGGGCGAGACGCCGTTCATTCAGGTCAATCATGAATTGGCCGATGACATGCACCGCATTGATATTGTCGATAACGGCAAGGGCCTGCCGACGGAAAACCGGCAACGCCTGCTGGAGCCCTATATGACCACCCGCGAAAAGGGCACCGGGCTGGGTCTGGCGATCGTCGGCAAGATTTTGGAAGAACATGGCGGGCGAATTGAATTGATGGATGCACCTCAGGTTGCAACTGGCGGACATGGCGCATTGATGCGCATCTACCTGCCGGTATCGGGACGTGATGCGGACGGTGAGGTCGAACTGGAAGGAGTAACACGTGGCATCTGATATATTGGTCGTTGACGACGAAGCCGATATTCGCAATCTGGTTTCCGGCCTGCTGGAGGATGAGGGGCATGGCACGCGCCAGGCCTCCGACAGCGATTCCGCGCTGGCCGCGATTTCAGACCGACGTCCTTCGATGATCTTTCTCGACATCTGGCTGCAGGGCAGCAAGCTCGACGGGCTGGCCCTGCTGGATGTCATTCAGGAACTGCATCCGGATTTGCCGGTCGTGGTGATTTCCGGGCATGGCAATATCGAAACCGCGGTCTCGGCGATCAAGCGCGGCGCTTATGACTATATCGAAAAGCCTTTTAAGGCCGACCGGCTGGTGTTGATTGCCGAACGGGCCCTGGAAACAGCCGGCCTGCGCAAACAGGTCAAGGATCTGGAAAAGCGCACCCCCGATATGCCGGAAATGATCGGCAATTCGATCGCCATGAACCAGTTGCGCTCCAATATCGACAAGGTGGCACAGACCAATTCACGGGTGATGATCATCGGGCCATCCGGTTCCGGCAAAGAGATGGTGGCCCGCGCCATTCATAAACACTCCGCCCGCTCGGACGGACCGTTCGTCATCCTCAATGCCGCGGCGATCACGCCGGAAAACATGGAAACCGAGCTGTTCGGCGTTGAGGCCACAGACGGCAGCCAGACCAAGGTTGGCGCTCTGGAAGAGGCGCATCTGGGCACTTTGCTGCTCGATGAAGTGGCTGAAATGCCGCGCGAAACCCAAAACAAGATCCTGCGGGTTCTGGTCGAGCAGAAATTCGAGCGCGTCGGCGGCTCCAAAAAGGTGGCGGTGGATGTGCGCATCCTGTCGTCGACCTCGATCGATATTGAGGACCGCATCGCTCAAGGCCTGTTCCGCGAAGACCTGTTCCATCGTCTGGCCGTGGTGCCGGTTCAGGTGCCGTCCTTGGCGGATCGGCGCGAAGATATCGGTGAATTGATCGCCGCTTTCATGCAGCAGATCGAGGCGCAATCGGGCATCAAGGGCTGTGAAATCGGCGAAGATGCCATGGCGGTGCTGCATTCCCACTCCTGGCCGGGCAATCTGCGCCAGCTGCGCAACAATGTGGAACGGCTGATGATCCTGTCGCGCGGCGAAGAAGGCGAAGCTGTCAGTGCCGAGCATTTGCCCGGTGAAATCAGTGACATGCTGCCCAAAACGCCGGGCACCAGCGACGAACACATCATGTCGATGCCGTTGCGCGAAGCACGCGAAATTTTTGAGCGGGACTACTTATTGGCGCAAATTACCCGTTTTGGGGGAAATATCTCGCGTACAGCTTCGTTCGT
Organism: Rhizobiaceae bacterium; assembly: GCA_013214695.1. Taxonomy (GTDB): domain Bacteria; phylum Pseudomonadota; class Alphaproteobacteria; order Rhizobiales; family Rhizobiaceae; genus Pseudahrensia. The sequence continues at coordinate 17,039 of JABSRX010000092.1, forward strand.
TGGTATGGAACGCTCCGCGCTGCATCGCAAATTGAAGTCGCTTGGCATATAGTGCCACTTGTTTTGCAGTCGCATTTGGCGACACCAACAGCTGAGGCAACATGAAAGTTATCATCTGTGGCGCAGGCCAGGTGGGGTACGGAATTGCCGAACGTCTGGCGACGGAAGGCAATGATGTCTCCGTCATCGACAGCTCTGCTTCGTTGGTGCAGGTCATCCGCGACCAGTTGGACGTGCGCGGTTTTGTCGGTCACGGTTCGCAGCCCGATGTGTTGCAGGCCGCGGGTGCCGAAGATGCTGACATGATCATCGGCGTGACCCTGTATGACGAGGTCAACATGGTGGCCTGTCAGGTTGCGCACTCGCTGTTCAACGTGCCCACCAAAGTCGCCCGTATCCGCGCCCAGACCTATTTGCAGCCGATTTATCGTGATCTGTTCTCGCGCGACAACATGCCGATTGATGTGATCATTTCGCCGGAAATTGAAGTCGGCGAAATGGTGCTGCGCCGCATTGCGCTGCCCGGCGCCACCGATGCGGTCCAGTTCGCCGATGGCGAAGTGGCAATGATCGCCATTGAGTGTCTGGATGACTGTCCGGTCATCGATACGCCGCTCGGCCAGCTCAGTGAGTTGTTCCCGGATCTTTCCGCCGTTGTGACCGGCATCTGGCGGGCAGGGAACTTGTTTGTGCCCCATGCCAGCGATGCGATGATGGCCGGCGATCTTGCCTATGTGGTGGTCAAACGCGATCGCGTCCGGCGCACCTTGAACATTTTTGGCCACGAAGAGCCGACAGCCAGCCGCATCGTCATCGTCGGTGGCGGCAATATTGGCCTCTATGTGGCGCAAGCAATTGAATCGCGTCAGAGCACGGCGCGGGTCAAGATCGTTGAAAATTCCAGAGAACGGGCCATCGCCATTGCCGATCAGTTGGACCGCAGCGTGGTTCTGCACGGCAGCGCGCTCGATCAGGAAATCCTGCTGGAAGCCGACATTGAACATGCCGATCTGATGGTGGCGCTGACCAATGACGACCAGGTCAACATCCTGTCCAGCGTGATGGCCAAGCGGCTCGGCTGCGAGGCCAATCTAACCCTGCTCAACAATACCGGCTATTACGAGTTCACCAAGACCCTGGGCATTGATGCCCATCTCAATCCGCGTTCGGTGACGATTTCGAAGATTCTGCAGCATGTGCGCCGCGGCCGTATTCGCGGCGTGCATTCGGTGCAGAACGGGGCGGCTGAAGTGATTGAGGCCGATGCTCTGGAAACGTCCACACTGGTTGGCTCGCCGCTGCGCGAACTGGCTCTGCCGGATGGCGTGCGCATTGGGGCAGTTTACCGCGACGAAGAAGTCATCGTGCCCGATGGCGACACCACCATCAAAGCCGGCGATCGGGTGATCATCTTTGCCGCCGGCGATCGGGTGAAACAGGTTGAGCAAATGTTCCGGGTCAGCCTGGAATTCTTCTGATGCTCGCCGTCCTGTTCTATCTGGCCTGCGTGGGACTGTTTTTCACGCTGTCGCTGCTGGGGCCGATTCTGGTGGGCTTGCTGGCCAACGAAAACGCGGAAGCTGTGCGCCTGGGGTTTTATGTTTTGGTCGGCGGCTTCGTTTTCGGCACACCGATACTCGCCATGCTGGGGCGCTTACGGCGGATTCCGCAAATCGGCCGCCTGATGCTGATGTTTCTGGTGTGGACGGTCCTGCCTTTTGCGGCGGCGCTGCCGTTCTATCACATGATGGAGATCAGCTTTGTCGACGCCCTGTTTGAGAGCTTTTCGTCGTTCACAACCGCCGGGGCGACAACCGCCAACAGCGTCAGCGAATGGCCGCAATCGCTGTTGTTCTGGCGGGTTCTGCTGCAGTGGCTTGGCGGTTATCTGACACTGCTGACCATCATCCTCATCCTCGCGCCAATGGGGGTGGGTGGCCTGACCACGCGCAAATCCACTCTCTCAATCGGCGCCGACCTGCGGGCCAGCCAGGATCGCCTGCTGGTCTTCTCGATCAATCTGGGATTGCTCTACGCGACGACGACCGCGCTCTGCTCGCTCGGCTTCTTCCTGACCGGAACTCGCGCTTTTCATGCCGTGTCTTTGGCGATGGCGGCGGTGTCGACCGGTGGCTTTGTGCCTTTTGACCGAAGCCTGGATCAGGTCATCGGGGTCGGTGGCCAGGTGATCTTCGCGCTGTTTTTGATCGTTGGTGCAACCAGCGTGTTTTGGCATCGCATGATCTTCAAAGGGCAGTGGGGGGCACTTCTGCGGCACCGCGAGAGCTATTCGGTGATCATTGTTGTGCTGATCGTCGGCATTGCCTTTGCCGCAACCTCGGTTGTTGTCTCCGGCGTTCAGGCGCAGGCGCCGATCACCGTGCTGGTTCAGGGCTTCGTCAATGCGGCTTCCCTGGTGGCGACGAGCGGGGTGCAAACCCAGCCCGGCTATTTCACGCTGCTGCCCCTGGTGCTTGTGCTGTTTATTCTGCTGGTCGGTGGCAGCGCGTTTTCCACTTCCGGCGGGCTGAAGCACTACCGAATGGGCGGCATGCTGGTCCAGTCCTGGAACGAAATGGATCAGTTGATCTATCCCAACGCCGTGCGCTCCTCGCACTTTGGCTCGGAACAGTTTGATCTGGAACTGATGAAGGCGATCTGGAGTTTCTTTGTCGCCGCCATCCTCATCCTGGCCTTTGGCACGATTTTCCTGGCCACCACTGGCATTCCCTTTGAGGGAGCGCTGACCGCGGCAATCGCTGCCTTTACAACCGCCGGCCCGGTCTATGACGCAGGATGGTCGGTGGCGGTGGGACAGGAATGGCCGACCATTTCAGAGTTCACCGATACCGCGAAGATCACCCTCGTCGTGCTGATGTTGTTGGGGCGTCTGGAAATCATCGCACTTATCGGATTGTTCAGCCTGCAGTACTGGCGCAACCGATAGTGCCAGCACTCGCCAAGTTTCTGAACAGGAATTCCCGCAAAATTGATTGCGGTTCTGCCCATGCGTCATATACTGGCCGTCGCAGGAAAAACGGGAGGTCGGGACAACATGGCCGAAAAACAACAAAATCTGCAGGATGCGTTTTTAAATCATGTCCGTAAGAACAAGATTTCATTGACAATTTTTCTAGTCAACGGCGTGAAGCTGACCGGCATTGTGACCTGGTTCGATAATTTCTGCCTGTTGCTGCGTCGTGATGGTCACTCGCAACTGGTTTATAAACATGCCATATCGACCATTATGCCAAGCGAACCGTTGAACATGTTCGATGGCTCTGATCAGGAAACATCCGCCAATGGCGGTAGTGAGTAAAGCTTGAGTGATATTGAAAAGGCCGGCAAAGCCCGTTTTCAAATAGACACATCCAAACAGCGTTCGGCTGAAAAGGCCGTCGTGATCGTTCCCGTGCTGCGCCAGGCAACCAATCCCGGCGGCGGCGGCGATAGCGGTGGCGGTAGTGATGGCGCACGAAGCAGTCTGCACGAGCGCAGCGATGCCTCGCGTCTGGAAGAAGCGCAGGGACTTGCCCGCGCCATTGAACTGGACATCGTGCATTCGGGCATCGTTTCCCTTTCCAAGCCGAAGCCGGGCACCTTGCTCGGCACCGGTAAGGTGGAGGAATTTGCCGGCCTGATTGCGGCCCTTGATGCAGGACTGGTCATTGTCGACCATCCGCTGACACCCGTTCAGCAGCGCAATCTGGAAAAGGCCTGGAAGGCCAAGGTGCTGGACCGCACCGGCCTGATCCTCGAGATCTTTGGTGCCCGGGCCCAGACCAAGGAAGGTCGACTGCAGGTTGAACTGGCCCATCTGAACTATCAGCGTGGCCGTCTGGTGCGGTCCTGGACCCACCTTGAGCGTCAGCGCGGCGGTTCCGGCTTTCTGGGCGGCCCTGGTGAAACCCAGATTGAATCCGACCGGCGTCAATTGCAGGAACGCATCAACAAGCTCGAAAAAGAGCTCGAAAAAGTGCGCCGCACCCGCAACCTGCATCGCTCGCAGCGCCGCAAGATCCCGCATCCGGTTGTTGCCCTGGTCGGCTATACCAATGCCGGGAAATCAACCTTGTTCAATCAGCTCACCGGTTCAGACGTCATGGCCAAGGACATGTTGTTTGCGACCCTCGATCCGACGCTGCGCCAGCTCAACCTGCCACAGGGCACGCGGGCCATCCTGTCGGACACGGTGGGTTTTGTGTCGGACCTGCCGACCCATCTGGTGGCCGCTTTCCGGGCAACGCTGGAAGAGGTGGTCGAAGCCGAATTGATCCTGCACGTGCGCGACATTGCCGATCCTGACAATCAGGCCCAGGCCGCAGATGTCTACGCCATCCTGGCGCAATTGGGCATTCATCAGGAAGGTCACCACAAGGTGGTGGAAGTGTGGAACAAGATCGATCTGCTGGATGACGACACGTTGGAAGCGGTGCGCAAAACCCGCAGCGGTGAATCAGCTCCGTTGCTCGTATCGGCCCATACGGGGCAGGGCACGGACGCCCTGTTGGCGCTGATTGAACAGCGCATTGGAGGTTCCGACAACGTGCTTGAATTCAATTTGCCCCTGTCTTCCATGGGGCAACTGACCTGGATCTATGACAACACCCACGTCATCGAGCGCACCGATCAGGAAGACGGCTCCATCTTGATGAAGGTGCGCGCCAGTCCGGACGTCAAGACAGCCCTGCAGGCCAATCTGCGCTAGCTCTTGCTGGCCGTTTTCGCGTCGACCCACAGACGTTCCATCAAATCGAGATCGGCGCTTTCCAGCGTTTCACCGTGGTCGCCGATCGTCGCTTCGATATGGGCAAAGCGGGTGCGGAACTTGCGGTTGCAGCTGCGCAGCGCATTGCCCGGGTCGATATCCAGGTGCCGTGCCAGGTTGATGGCGGCAAATAGAACGTCGCCGATCTCGCTTTCAAGATCCGCCGTCTCGCCCTGTTTGATCTCAGCTTCAACCTCTTCCAACTCTTCGCGGATTTTCGACATCACGCTGTTGGGATCGTTCCAGTCGAAACCAACCTTGCTGGCCTTCTGCTGCAGTTTCAGCGCTTCCAGCATAGGTTCTGTGGCGGCGGGTACCTGGTCGAGCAGGCCTTTGGCCTCCGGTGCTGGGGGCAGGCCCATTTCGGCCCGCCGTTCAGCCCGCTCCTGTTTCTCGATCGCCTTGATGCGCTCCCAGGCACCTTTCGCCATGCCGGCAGAGCGGGCGGTTTCGTCCCCAAACACGTGGGGATGACGGCGGATCATCTTGGTGGTGACGGTCTCAACCACATCGGCAAAATCAAAGGCACCGTCTTCTTCGGCCATGCGGGAATGATAGACCACCTGCAGCAACAGATCGCCCAGCTCCTCGCGCAGATTTTCCATGTCATCGCGCTCGATGGCGTCGACCACCTCGTAGACCTCTTCGATCGTATAGGGCGTGATCGAGCGAAAATTCTGCTCCAGATCCCACGGACAACCGGTCACCGGCGTACGCAGGGCGGCCATGATTTCGACCAGCCTCATGGCGTCGCGGGATGGCTTCATTGGGCACCTCCAAAATTCACCACCCGTCTGGCGTTGATTTCGCCATCATAAGAGGCATCGACGTCAAACCAGATCAGGCTGAAATTGTTGTTCTTAAAACGCCAGGCCGCACTTGTGCTGGCGTCGCCGAGACCGCGGCTGAGATTGTGTTCGGTGATCTCGCGCTTGTTGGGGTCAAAGCCGCTCATCACGACGCTTGAACGCGCGGTGTAGCCGTTGACGCGAATGTAGCGCACCTGGGTCAATTCATCCGGATCCCGATAGCGCACCTCATAGGTCGGCACCGCAAACGACATCAGCGTCAGTTCATCATAAGGATCCGCCAAAACATACATATCGCCCTGATTATACGCCCCCAGCCAGCACGGCACGCGGATCAACCGGTATGTTTTGGGCGCATCGTCATAGACTTCCTTGTGCTGAAACTTGAACACTTCAGGTTCGAACCCGGCGTCTTGGCGCTCTTCTTCCAGCAAAGAGCAGCGTCCAGCACCGGCGCTTTGGACAATCTCAATGGCCGACTGGACAAGGTTGTTGGACTGCGCTGAGGCCTGATCATTGGGCAGCAGAAGGGCCGTGAGGCCAATAGACAGAAGAGACAGGCTGCGTCGCATCGTTTTCCCCTCTTGGGTTCAAACTGGCGCTAATTACTCTCGGCCGCGGTCGGGGGCGCCACTCGTTTTCCGTACTTATTAATCAGCAGAACCATATGTCTGTCGCGTATCTTGCTGCTGTTTTCCCCAAGGATCACGCCGATCAGGCGGCCGCGTGGCGTTTGGGCCGAGGTGACGAGATTGAACCCGGAAGCGCGCGTGTAACCGGTCTTGATCCCGTCAGCACCTTTCAGCTGGCGCAGAACCCGGTTGTGCCCGGTGATCGTCTTGCCTTTGAATTGCATCGTGCTTTCGCCGAAATAATGGAAGTGCTGCGGATATTTCTGGCGCAGGATGACGCCCAGCTTGGCCATGTCGCGGGCCGTGGTGACCTGGCGTTTGTCAGGCAGGCCGGAAGCGTTGCGGAAGGTGGTTGACGCAAGCCCCAGGCCACGGGCCTTTTTGGTCATCTGCTTGGCGAAGGCCTCTTCGCTGCCGCCGATAAACTCAGCCACCGCATAGGCAATGTCATTGGCCGATTTGACCGACAGGGCAAACAGCGCGTCGTGAACGGTGATCGTTTCACCTGCCTTCAGATACAGTTTTGAAGCAGGCTCGCGGGCCGCCTTGGCGGATATCGGGATCGGAGTCGTCTTGGTGAACCGTCCGGCTTCCAGACCTTCAAATACCATATACATGGTCATCATCTTGGTCAGCGAGGCCGGAAAGCGAATGGCATCGGGTCGGATCTGGTAGAGCACCTGGCCGGATTTCTCTTCGATGATGATCGCCGCAAAGCGGTCTGATGGAATCTTGAACGGCGTGGCGCGCAGCACCGAAGTTGTGGTGCAACCTGCAACGAGCAATGCCAAGAACAGAACCGTTAGATGACGTTCGAACCCAGATAAGCGACCGGTGATCACGTTGCCCTCAATTACCCAAACTCACTTCCCGCACGTTGTCTACGATGACTGGGGTGTCACAATCAATGACAAAGGGGAATTTGTCGCGGACAAGTGAAAACGTGGTTTAATTCGGTCTCAGTCTTGGCCGGTCTTGGCCAGCTCAAGGGCGATTTGTGCGGCCAGACGGGCGTTGTTCAGCACCAGCTGGATATTGGTTTCCAGGCTCTTGCCTTCGGTCAATTCGAACATCCGGGACAACAGATAGGGGGTGACGTCCTTGCCGGTAACGCCTTGCTGGTCAGCGTCGCTCAAGGCCTGTTCGATTATGCTGGCAATGACAGGGGCCGGAATTTCATATTCTTGCGGTACCGGGTTGGCGATCAATGTGCCACCCTGAATCCCGAGCTGGCGTCGAAGGGCGGTATGCCGGGCGATTTCGTCGGCGCTGTCCATGCGCAGCGGAACCGTGATATCGCTTTCCCGGGACCAGAAGGCGGGCAGGCAATCTGTCGAATATCCAATGACCGGTACGCCATTTGTTTCAAGGACTTCCATCGTTTTATTTAAGTCAAGTATCGCTTTAGGTCCGGCGCAGACGACAACCACATCGGTCTGGGGAAATTCATAGAGATCGGCCGAAATATCGAAACTGGTTTCAGCGCCCTGATGCACCCCGCCAATGCCGCCTGTGGCGAAGACAGAGATGCCGGCCAACTGGGCAGCGATCATCGTGGCGGCCACCGTGGTCGATCCTGTGCGCCCACTGGCGACGGCGTAGGCCAGATCGGCGCGCGATAGTTTCATCACGTCCTTGGCAACTGCCAGCGCCTCCAATTGCGTCTGATCCAGGCCGACATGGATCTTTCCCTCCAGCACGGCGATGGTTGCCGGTTCAACCCCCTGAGCCCTGATTTCGGCCTCCACGGCCAACGCCGTTTCCAGATTGCGCGGATGCGGCATGCCATGAGTGATGATGGTGGATTCCAGCGCCACGACGGGCCGACCAGCGGCCAGGGCCGCTGCGACCGGTTCCGACAAGGACAGATGGGGATTTAGCGCTTGCATGAATGCTCCTTGTTAATGCGGCGGCGGCGAGTGGGCGGCGAGGGCGGCGAGGGCGGCGGGCGCCCCCTCTAGGATGGGGATCCGATCTGAGCTGATAGGTCCTGGCAGATCGCCCCGCGAATCCGGATTGTAGCGCGGGCTGCCTGGATGCCATAGGCCACGGCATCCGGCAAATCCTGGCCCTGGGTCAAGGCAAACATTGCAGCGCCCACAAGAGCATCGCCGGCGCCTGTGACGTCGGCCACCTGATCGACCGGTTCAATTTCTATGGTCATGATCTGCCCGCCGTTTATGAGTGTGACGGGTTGCCCACCGTTGCTGATGACGGCTGTCTGAATGCTCCTGTTGGCGAGTCCTGCCGCGATCTCGGCCATCGGTTTGGTCTCGTCACCATCAAAGCCACAAAGGGCATGGGCTTCAGAAATGTTGGTGAAAACGACATCCAACTGCGGCGCAAAGGTCAGCAGGCGCCGGGCCTTCGCCTTTGACACGGTGACCCCGGCCTTCGACGCAGCACTGCCGTTCAGCAGTTTGGCCACTTCCCCCTTCGGCAGGTTGGTGTCGACGCAGAGCCAGTCCGTCGGCTGCAGGTCACCAACAACCTGTTGAACAGCATCGGCTGCAAATTGCTCGTAAATGGCCATATCGGCGACAGCGACCAGCAGCTCGCCGTCCGGTTCAATAATGCTGGTATAGGTGCCGGTTTGCCCTTTGAGGTCCGAAAGACCTGTCACATGCGCCGTGATGCCAGAGGTTTCGATTGTGCGCTGCAACCAATCGCCCGCCGCATCCCGTCCCAACAGCGAGATCAGTTCAACTGGCGCCCGCAGAGCCGCCAGGTTGCGGGCGATGTTGAGGGCTGTGCCACCGGGGCGCTCATCGAACTGTCCAGGGTTCGAGCAGCCCAGCGCCGAGGGCGCGGCAAGCCAGCCGCTGCGGTCGATATGAGCGGCGCCTGCGACCACGATCCGCGGTGGTGAGGGGGAAGAAGACGGGGGACGCGAACGGTCGTTCATGGTGAGAATGGGGGCCTTGGCGCGGTTTCTCGCAGCTTACAGGCGAATCGATTTGAATGCACCGCGCAATTTCATCAAAGCCTGTATTCTCCTGACCGTTCTCCACAGTATGTTCCAATGAGAACAAAACTGCAATAAATGAAAAAAAATGTCATAAAAGCAGCATTTTACAACCCTCTTTACAAAAGAGAACAAAATGTGTACATCTGAGGAAATTGCAACAGTGCCCGACCCGTGAAATAAGGAATTTGATGATGGCTTCACCCAATTTGAAAGTTGTTGAGGACAATAGCGTGGACAAATCAAAAGCACTCGAAGCAGCTCTTGGTCAGATCGAGCGGGCCTTTGGTAAGGGGTCGATCATGCGGCTCGGCACCAATGATCAGGCGGTCGAGATCGAAACCATTCCAACCGGTTGTTTGGGGCTGGATATCGCGCTGGGCGTTGGCGGTCTGCCGCGTGGCCGTATCGTTGAAATCTATGGTCCTGAATCCTCGGGTAAGACCACTCTGGCGCTGCACACGGTTGCTGAAGCGCAGAAGTCGGGCGGCATTTGTGCCTTTGTTGACGCCGAGCATGCCTTGGATCCGGTCTATGCCAAGAAGCTGGGCGTTGATCTTGAAAACCTGCTGATTTCGCAGCCGGACACCGGTGAGCAGGCGTTGGAAATCACCGACACGCTGGTTCGTTCCGGGGCCTGTGATGTGCTGGTGGTGGACTCGGTTGCTGCACTGACGCCACGGGCCGAGATTGAAGGCGAAATGGGCTCGTCCTTGCCCGGTCTGCAGGCCCGTTTGATGAGCCAGGCGCTGCGCAAGCTGACCGCGTCGATCTCCAAATCGAACACAATGGTCATCTTCATCAACCAGATCCGCATGAAGATCGGTGTGATGTTCGGCTCGCCGGAAACCACTACCGGTGGTAACGCGCTGAAATTCTATTCATCGGTGCGCCTCGACATCCGCCGCATTGGCGCGATCAAGGACCGGGATGATGTTGTCGGCAACCAGACCCGCATCAAAGTCGTCAAAAACAAACTGGCGCCTCCGTTCAAGCAGGTCGAGTTCGATATCATGTATGGCGAAGGCGTGTCGCGCATGGGTGAACTGATCGATCTGGGTGTCAC
>JABSRX010000093.1 GCA_013214695.1 Rhizobiaceae bacterium
ATTCGTCCATGGTCTCGCGGGAAATGCCGTAACGGTCGGCGACCACTTCAGCCGTTTCCAGCATCGACATGTGAACATGTGGATGCATGGCGACCAGGGACTTGTCGACACCAACCCGCATGTCCGGTGTCTGGACCATGGAAATGCTCTCCACGCCACCGCCCACGCAGATGGGCATATTGTCGCTGACCACCTGCTTTGCGGCTGTCGCGATGGCCATCATGCCCGAGGCACATTGGCGGTCGAGCGACATGCCGGATACGGTCACCGGCAGACCGGCCTTGAGCGCCGACAAGCGGCCGATATTGCCGCCCTGGACACCCTGTTGCAGTGCCGCGCCCATGATCACGTCGTCCACTTCGGCTGGATCAATGCCAGCCCGGGCCACGGCATGTTGGATGGCATGGCCACCCAGTGTCGGGGAAGGCGTGTTGTTGAAGGCGCCGCGATAGGCTTTGCCAATCGGGGTGCGGGCGGTTGAGACGATGACTGCTTCGCGCATGGGGAAGACCTCAGGTTACAAAAAGGAGAGCAAACATACTCACGAGTATGTTGACTATGACGCTTGTTCTATGGGAGGGCAAGGGAACGAAATTTCCGATCCACACCTGCATCGGACAACAACGAGGATTGACAATGACTTTGGAAGAAATGACCGCAGAAATGGCCAGCCGTGTCGCCGCAAAGGGTGCTATCGATGGCAAGGTCGTCAAGTTCGACTTTGGTGATGATGGCAAGTTGACCATTGACGGTTCCGCTGACCCTGCAAGCGTCAACAATGACGACGCTGATGCAGACTGCACTGTGGTTGTCGACATGGATGTCTTTGAAGCCATTGCAACAGGTGAAGAGAATGCCCAGATGGCATTTATGGCCGGTAAATTGAAAGTCGAAGGCGACATGGGCATTGCCATGCAGCTGGGTTCAATCCTGGGCTGATCGGCCAATCGGGCCAAGAACATTCCGGCGGGCAAGTGCTTTGTCCGCTGGCACAATTGGGCAGGAAGCTCAGCAACTGAGTGTGGATTGATCACAGCGAATGAGCGTCACCAAACAGCAAATTCTGGATGCTTTGGCATCGGTGCAATTGACAGCCGGATCCAGCAGCGATCCGCAGGATATCGTGTCATTGGGCATGGTTTCCGACCCATTCATCACGCAAAATGACGGCGGCGCCAAAGTGATGTTCTCGCTCACCGTGCCCGCCGATAAAGCCGAGTCGCTGGAGCCGTTGCGGGCCGAAGCCGAGGCTGCCGTCACAGCTGTCGATGGTGTTGTATCGGCCATGGTCGTGCTGACCGCCGAGCGCAAGGCCGGCGAAGCTTCGGCGGCAGCGCCGCCGCCGCCGCCATCGCCACAGCCACGTCCCAGCCCGCAACGCGCCGCGCCACCGCCTCAGGGTACCGCCCCGGGTGGCGAAAAGCTGGGTGTTACCGGTGTCAAACACATCATTGCCGTCGCCTCCGGCAAGGGCGGTGTGGGCAAATCCACCACCGCGATTAACCTGGCCCTGGGACTGCAAAACCAGGGGTTGAAGGTTGGGGTAATGGATGCCGACATCTATGGCCCGTCGCTGCCACGGTTGGTTGGCATTGACAGCAAGCCGGAAGCAGAAGGTCGGGTGCTGAAACCGATCGAAGCCTATGGCTTGAAGGTGATGTCGATCGGATTTCTGATCGCCGAGGACACGCCGATGATCTGGCGCGGCCCGATGGTCATCTCGGCCTTGACCCAATTGCTGCGGGAAGTCGACTGGGCACCTCTGGATGTTCTGGTGGTCGACATGCCACCAGGCACCGGCGATGCGCAATTGACCATGGCGCAACAGGTACCGTTGGCCGGATCGGTTATCGTTTCGACACCGCAGGATCTGTCGTTGATTGACGCCCGCAAGGGCCTGAACATGTTCAACAAAGTCAGCGTGCCGATCCTCGGCATTGTCGAAAACATGAGCACTTTCATCTGCCCGAGTTGCGGGGAGCGGTCGGACATTTTCGGACATGGTGGCGCTGAAGCGGAAGCCGCAAAACTGGGTGTACCGTTCCTGGGCGGCGTCCCGTTACACATGGACATTCGCGCCAATTCTGATGCGGGCACGCCGGTCGTGGCGAGCGACCCGGACGGGCCGCATGCGATGATTTACAACAAGATTGCCGCGCAGGTTGCCGATGCCCTGAACGCGGAACAGGCCAGCGGGCCGGCAATAGTGTTCGAATGAGACAGGTCGTTTCGCTCACGGCTGATGACGTCAAGGCGGTCGCTAACTGGCCGCTCGTCATTGAGGCGATCCGGGCCGGTCATGAAAGGCCCAAAGCGGATATCGGCGATACATTTGTGCATGCGCGCAACAACACAATGCTGGTCCGCAGCGCCTATATCGATGGCCTGGCCGCCGGGGTGAAGGCCGCGACGGTTGTTCCCGACAATCCAAATCGCACGCCACCGCTGCCCAGTATTCATGCCCAGATCATGCTGTTCGACCCCGATAGCGGCGAGTTGGCCGCGTTGGTCGATGGTACCGAAGTGACCGCTTGGAAAACCGCTGGTGACAGCGCCCTAGGTAGCGCACTGTTGTCGCGCGAAGACAGTAAGGTTCTACTGATGGTTGGGGCAGGATCCATGGCTGAGCCTCTGATCCGGGCCCATATCTGTTCGCGCCCCGGGCTTGAAACGGTGATCATCTTCAACCGGACTCAGGCACGCGCCGAAGCCGTTGCGGCCAATTTGGCTGACCTTAAGCAGACCGTCCGCGTCGTCACCGATCTGGATGCTGCCATACCCGAAGCAGACATCATCTGCTGTGCCACGATGACCAATGATCCGGTCTTGAAAGGGGCCTTGGTAGCAACTGGAACCCATGTTGACCTGGTCGGGGCCTACAAGGCCGACATGCGAGAGGCCGATGACGATCTGCACACATGTGCTGACTGGTTCGTCGACAGTTTCGACACCACCTTGGATCATATCGGCGAGTTCACTATTCCGATCGCCGCTGGTCTGATAGGACGCAATGCGGCAAAGGGCGATCTGCACGCGCTGGTCGATGGTTCATCCGGCCGGAACAGTGCCGAGCAAATCACCGTCTTCAAGAATGGCGGCGGCGCCCATCTCGATATCATGGTCAGTGCCGCGCTGGTGGCGGCCCATCAGGCTGAAGCAGATTAGCCCCGCTTATTCGTTACCACGAGCCTTGCTGCGCATGTCGCCCACCGCATTGGCATGGGCGTCAAACCCTTCATAGGTGGCAAAAATATCGGTGCGCGGGGCCATGTCCTGATAGCCGATCCGCGACAATTCTCCGATCGAACAGGACTTGAGGAAGTTCATCACACCGAGCGGAGAGCGGGTTTTGGCAGCCCCAGATGTCGGCAAGACGCAGTTCGGCCCCATCATGTAATTGGCGATGGAGCCCGGTGTGTCCTCACCCAGCAGAATTTCCGAAGCGTTGCGGATGTGGTCGACATGATCATGAGGCGTTTTTGACAGGATCTGAAGATGCTCGGGCGCATAATCGTTGATGAAGTCGTAGGCCTGTTGAGCGGTCTCGCAGAGCACCACCCCTCCGCTGTTGGTGCTGCCGCTCAATACGGCGGCGGAATAGTCGACCCGCTCCTGGCTCATGGATTGCCAATATTCGGGAATCTTATTGACGGCCTGTTCTGCCAGTTCTTTCGACGTGGTCACCAGAAAAACCGATGAATCATCGCCATGTTCGGACTCGATGATCGTGTCGAGCGCGGCGATCTCGGCATTGGCACTGTCATCGGCAAAGACGATCGACTCCGATGGTCCGGCCGGCATGCCCGGATCGATGCGATTGGCCAGCATAACTTTTGCTGCAGCGAGCCACGGGCTGCCCGGGCCCTCGATTTTGACGCATTTTGGAATTGTCTCGGTGCCAAAGGCGGCTGCGGCGACAGCCTGAGCGCCACCGGCCTTGAAGACCTTTCGGGTGCCGGAAATGTCGGCGGCGACTAGGGTTGCCGGATCTATACGCCCATCCGGTCCGGGCGGAGTAAGCACGATGACTTCGGGCACGCCGGCAACAATGGCAGGAATGATGCTCATCAGCGTAACCGACGGAAAGGAGCCTTTGCCGCGCGGCGAATAGCAGGCAACAGAATCAATCGGTGTGAAGCGCTCGCCAACCTGCGCTCCCTCGCGGATTTCCATCATCCATTGGCGTTCTGGCATTTGGCGTTGGTGGAAGCGGCGAATGTTGTCGGCCGAATAGCGCAAAACCTCAATGAACTTATCGTCCAGCTCGGCGTAGGCCTGCTCAAAATCGGCATCGCTTGCGGCAATGGTCGAGGCGTCGAACTCGGCGCCGTCAAACTGGCTGGCAAAACGCACCAAAGCGGCGTCGCCTTCTTCCCGAACCGCTGCAATGATCGGCTCAACTTTCTCGATGAAAGGCGCCAGATCATCCTCGGCGCGCTTCATCAACTCGTCGCGTTGCTGGGCGGTCAATTGTGAAAGGTCGTACAGGGCCACCTGGGACATAGGGATACCAATTCAACAGAAATTGCGTTTGCGGTTTCGGCGTTGGCTATTGCACCGAACGGTGGGAAAATCCAGTGGTCATATTGGCCGGGTGTGACCTGGAGTCGCTGCTATGATTTGTCTCAAGTGATGGATTTTTGTGCAATCTGGGTGCATAAGCGCGTCGGGCGATGCCAAATTCGGTGTCTTTAGACTATTTCTGCAGGAATCCTTATGCGCAATCTTGAACTTCCCGGCCGTTCCCCGGTCATGTCCACCAATGGCATGGCAGCAACTTCCAGCCCTCTGGCGACACAAACCGCCATTGATGTGCTGAAGGCGGGGGGCAATGCCATGGATGCGTCGATTGCTGCCTGCGCCGTTCAATGCGTGGTCGAGCCGAACTCAACCGGCATTGGCGGTGACTGTTTTGCTCTCTACGCGCCGCAGGGCTCGACCGACGTGGTGGCGTTTAACGGCTCGGGCCGCGCCCCAGCGGCGGCGACACTGGAAAAGCTGACCGAACTCGGTGTCACCGAGCTGGAACAAACATCTCCGCACGCGGTAATCGTGCCGGGCGCAGTCGATGCCTGGTGCCGACTGAATGCCGATCATGGTCGCTTGCCACTGGCTGAACTGCTGCAACCCGCGATCGATCTTGCCCGCAATGGATATCCGGTGACCCAGCGCCTTTATTCGGACTTCTGTCATCTGAAAAATCATATCAAATCCAACGCCAACCTGTCCGAGATCTTCCTGCAGGATGGCGACGTACCTGCGTTTGGAAGTCTGCATCGCAATCCACGCCTGGCCAGCGCGCTTGAGATGATCGCCAAAGAAGGGCGTGACGGTTTCTATTCCGGTGAATTGGCGCAGGAAATGGTCGACACATTGCAGGAACTTGGTGGTCTT
Organism: Rhizobiaceae bacterium; assembly: GCA_013214695.1. Classification (GTDB taxonomy): domain Bacteria; phylum Pseudomonadota; class Alphaproteobacteria; order Rhizobiales; family Rhizobiaceae; genus Pseudahrensia. The sequence continues at coordinate 5,395 of JABSRX010000093.1, forward strand.
CATACGCTGCAAGACTTTGCCGATGTGGAGGGAACCTACGAGAAGTCGATCACCACTGAATTTCGCGGCCATATCGTCCACGAGTGCCCACCGCAGGGCCAGGGCATGATCGCCCTGCTGATGCTCAACATGATGCGCGATGTACCGGTTGACCCGGACCTGTTGAGCGCCGATCGCATTCATATGGAACTGGAAACCTGCCGCCGTGGTTACGCTGCGCGCGGCAAATATCTGGCTGACCCGGCCCAGGTGAAAGTGGCCGTGGCCGAATTGCTGTCGCAGAAATATGCAGATCAGTTGCGCGACGACATCGATCCAAACCAGGCGCGGCATCCCGAGGAAGCGCTCAATCTGCCGCCGCACAGCGACACCGTTTATATCTCGGTTGTCGATAAGGACCGGAACATCTGTTCCTTCATCAACACCGTGTTCGACGGATTTGGCTCGGCCATTACGACGCCAAAATCCGGTATCGTCTTCACCAATCGCGGGCAGGGGTTTGTGCTGGAAGAGGGGCATCCAAACTGCATCGCACCGCACAAGCGCCCGCTGCACACGATCATTCCCGGCATGCTGGAGAAGGACGGCAAGATCGTCATGAGCTTTGGCGTCATGGGCGGTCACTACCAGGCGATGGGACACCTGCAGTTCCTGACCCGCGTTTTCGATTACGGATTGGATGTCCAGGCAGCGCAGGATGCGCCGCGCTTCATGGTTGACCCATTCACTGGGGAAGTGGAGATCGAAGGTGCGGTTGCGGAATCCGTTGTTGAGGAACTGCGCAACCGAGGTCACGAGATCGCCCGCGCTGTCCGCCCGATTGGCGGCTCGCAGGCCGTTGCGATCAACTGGGACAACGGCGTTCTGACGGGTGGCAGCGATCCGCGCAAGGATGGCTGCGCCATCGGTTACTAAAACCAGATTGGTTCTAGGCTTCCTGCACCATCCACTTGTCGAGAGCAGCGATCTGCTTGTCGTCCATCAACAGGCCGAGCTTGCTGCGGCGCCAGACCACGTCGTCGGCGCAGCTCGCCCACTCATTGAGCATCAGATAGCGAACCTCGACCTCCCAGAGACCGCAGCCGAAATCTTTGCCGAGTTGGTCGACTGACTCGGCATTGCCCAACACCATGGCCATACGGGTGCCATAGGCGTGGCAGAGGCGCTCAAGATGGTCGCTCTGCATGAAGGGATAACGTGCCTGGGCCATTTTCAACAGGTCGCCAAAACCTTGCGCCGGGAAGTCGCCGCCGGGAAGGTGCGCAGCGGCCGTCCACGGCTTGCCTTTGCTGCCGATCAGCTCCTCAACCTCTTCCATCATCTTTTCAGCCAGAACCCGATAGGTGGTGATCTTGCCGCCGAAGATATTGATCAGCGGCGCTGAACTGTCATCGCCGCCCCTGTCCTGGCGGAAGACGTAGTCGCGGGTGGCTTCCTGGGCAGCGCTGGCGCCGTCGTCATAGAGCGGCCGCACGCCGGAATAGGTCCAAACGATATCTTCCTTGCGCACCGGCTTCTCAAAATATTCCGATGCAGCATCGCAAAGATACTCGGTTTCTTCGTATGAAATTGCAGCGGTTCCCGGATCGCCCTCAAAATCCTTGTCGGTGGTGCCGATCAGGGTTGTGTCATGGGTGTAAGGGATGGCGAAGATGATGCGCTCGTCGGCATTTTGAAAGATGTAGCAATTGTCGTGGTCGTAGAGCTTCGGCACAACGATATGGCTACCCTGAACCATGCGAACATTGCGGGCATCGTTTTGTCCAAATGACTTGCCCAGAACCTGGTCGATCCAGGGACCCGCAGCGTTGATGATCATGTCGGCGGTGGTGGTTGAAACTTCGCCGGTTTTTCTGTCCCTTGTGTAAATTGCCCAGGTTTTTCCCTCGCGACGGGCATTTATGCACTCATGACCCACAGCAATTTTGGCGCCCTTTTCCTGGGCATCCAGCGCATTGAGAATGACAAGCCTGGCGTCGTCCACCTGGCAATCTGAATATTGAAAGCCTTTCTTGAACATAGACTTGAGAGGCTTGCCGAATTCGCCATTGGCGAGATCAACGGTTTTGGTCGGTGGCAGCAGTTTGCGGCCACCGATATAGTCATACAAAAACAGACCAAGCCGCAGGAACCAGGCGGGACGTAGATCCTTGTGGTGCGGCAGGATAAAGCGCATCGGGCGAATGATGTGAGGCGCGGCGGACCACAAAACTTCTCTTTCTGTCAATGCCTTACGCACCAACATGAACTCGTAATGTTCCAGATAGCGCACACCGCCGTGGACGAGTTTGGACGACCAACTGGACGTGCCGGATGCAAGATCGTTCATTTCGCACAGCGCCACGCTGTAGCCGCGACCGGCGGCATCGCGGGCGATTCCGACGCCGTTTATGCCACCGCCAATGATAAATATGTCGACATGATTGGTCATGTTGAAAAAGCTTCGATGGGGAGGAGGAAACCAGCACTTTCTCTATCACCATCTCCGGATAACTGCGAGCCATTGTCGGCAAAAAGTTTCGTGACGGCTGCCGAAGCGTCATGCCCAATGCCTTGGCCTGCGGTTGCATACAACGCGATATCGTGGATAGATTATGGGGTTACTTCTGGGAGGAAAGATAATGAAACTGAAAACACTTAGTCTCGCACTCGGTGCATTTATGGCCTCGACAGCGATTGCTGCGGCGGCGGATTGTGAAAAATTGGTGCTGGGATCTGCGATCTCCTTGACCGGTAAATACGCAACCAACGGCGTGCACGCTAAAAACGGTTACGAGTTTGCCATCAAGAAGATCGATGAAAACGGCGGCGTAAAGATCGGTGACAAGTGCTACAACTTTGAAGTCATCTACTATGACGATGAGTCCAAAGGGGACCGTGGCGCCACTCTGGCCGAGCGTTTGATCAACCAGGACAAAGTCCAGTACATGCTTGGGCCATACTCTTCCGGCCTGACCAAGGCGATCGCGCCGGTCACCGAAAAGTATCAGATTCCGATGGTTGAAGCTGAGGGCGCGTCCCGTTCGCTGTTCAACAAAGGCTACAAGTATCTGTTTGCTGTGTTGTCGACCTCTGAGCAGTATCTTGCGTCGGCTGTGACTCTGGCAGCTGAAAAAGCGGCCGAAAGCGGCAAGAAGGCGTCTGACGTGCGCGTTGCGATTGCGGTTGAGAACGATCCGTTCTCGCTCGATATCCGCGCCGGTGTGATGGAAGATGCCGCCAAGCTGGGCATGAGCGTCGTCATCGACGAAAAACTGCCGCGCGATCTGTCAGACATGACAGCGATCCTAACAAAGGTGAAGCTGGTGAAGCCTGACTTGCTGGTCGTATCCGGCCACTCCAAAGGTGCCGCAACAGCGGTTCGTCAGATTGGCGAGCAGAAGATCTCCACACCAATGATCGCCCTGACACACTGTGAAGCTGCAGATGTGACCGGCAATTTCGGTGCGGCAGCCAATGACATTTTGTGCTCCACGCAGTGGGCCGAAACACTGACATATGAGGATCCAATCTTCGGTTCAGCGGCCAATTACGAAGCCGAGTTCAAAGGCGCTTATCCTGAATACGCCAACAAGAAGGTGCCGTATCAGACTGCCCAGGCTTCTGCTGCGGTATATGTCTTCAAGGATGCCTTCGAGCGGGCTGGCACATTGGACAAGGAAGCTGTGCGTGAGGCGATTGCCGCCACGGACATGAAGACCTTCTATGGTGATATCCGCTTCTCCGAAGCCGGTAACAACATCGCCAAGCCAATGGTTCTGCGTCAGATCCAGAACGGCGAATACAATGTTGTGGCGCCATCGGCATTTGCGTCGCACAAGGTCAATTGGCCACGTAAAGCCAACTAAGGTTTATTATTGAGGGAGGCCGGATTTTTCCGGCCTCTCTTTTTCATTTCCTTTTGAAGTGTTCGACGGGGCCGCGGCACTGCGCCTCAATTTCGACCTGACCTCGGCTGGGGAGCCTTAACGGTCAAGTTTGAGCGGGCTCTTTGAAAGGAAACACGGGAAAGGCGTACCCAGCGTACGTATCAAGTTAAGGGGAGGTACCTGATCTCATGGATCAGATTGCAAGCAATATAGGTTTGCTGCTGCAATTCCCGGTGGTCAATTTAAAGATTTTGATCGACGGGATGATGATCGGAGCGCTCTTTGCTCTGGCAGCCTATGGACTGGCGCTCGTTTGGGGCGTCATGAACGTGAAGAACCTGGCTCAGGGTGACTTCGTCATTGGTGGCGGTTACGTCTCCTGGTGGTTGGTCAAAAACGTTGGCCTGCATCCTCTATTGGGTGTGCCTGCAGCCTTTGTGGTGATGGCGCTGCTGGGTGGTGCGCTGCATGGCACGCCGATCCACAACTGGGCCAGATCCCAGAAAACAGCGATGATCTGGGTATCTGCGCTGACTTTCCTTGTGTTCATTGTCGCCACCTATTTGGGTGATGCGGCGGGCAGTGTTGCTGGCTATGCCGGCCTGATTTTGACCATTCTCCTTGTGATCAATGGTGGGATCTACAATCTGGTTATCTCAAGGGTCATTGAGCGCGACCTCTTCACATCGCTTTTGGCGACCTTTGGTCTGGCGATTATGGGCGCGCAGATCATGAACCTGCTGTTTGGTTCTGACACCCAGAGCCTCGATCTGGGTTACGACACGCTCTATTTCGCCGATGGCTTGATCGACGTGCCAATCGCCAAATTGATCGGTGTTCTGATGGCCGCTGCTCTGGCCGCTGGGGTTGTCATCTTCATGAAGAGCAGCCGTATGGGCCAGGCCATTCGGGCCACAGCGCAGGATGCGCGCGCGGCCCGTGTGCTCGGTATCGACACCGAGAAGGTCTACGCCTTCACATTCTCACTGAATGCGGCGATTTGCGGAGCGGCCGGTGCCATCATCGTGATGGTCTGGGTGATCCAGCCTTTCTACGGGATCACCTATTCGGTGCGCGCCTTCGTTGTCGTCACCGCAGCCGGCCTTGGCAACTTGCCTGGTGTTATTGCGGCGGGTCTCGGCATTGGTGCGCTGGAACAATATGGCAGCCATATCTTCGGTATTGGCTATCAGCAAGCGATCGCAGTGTTGTTGCTGTTGGCGGTTTTGGTTTACCGCCTGATGCAACAGAAACGTAATCGCCAGGTTCTGCAGTAGGAGGGCGACATGGCTATCAACAAAAACGCTCTTTACACCATTCTACTGATCGTCATTGCGGCGGCACCCTTTGTGTTCCCCAATTACGGAGTGCAATTGGCGACCTTGTGGCTGTTCATCATTGTCGCCATGACCTGGGACATGACCGGCGGTCAGATGGGCTACAACTCGCTCGGCAACATCTTTTTCTACGGAACAGGCATGTATGTCGCTGCGGTGATCGCCATCGGCCTGGTTTACGATGTTGGCGAGTATACGAGTGCCTTTGGCGGCGGTCGCTATGACTTCACGGATGCGCAATATTTCACCGGCTTCGTGCTGGGGGTCATTGGGGCAGGAATCTTCTGTGCCATCAGCGCCTTCATCATTGGCTACGTGACGTTTGGCTTGCGTGGTCCCTATTTTGCGATTGGCACACTGGGTGTGGCGATTGCTGCTGGCGAACTGGTGTCCAACTGGGATTGGGTCGGCGGCGGCCAGGGCATTACCCTGCCGGTGTATCCAGGCAATCTCGATGACGGCAAGGTCTTCATCTATTTTGCCTTTGCGATCACCGGAGTGGTGCTGTTTATCTTCCTGAACTACCTCTACAAAACGCGGTTTGGCGCAGCGATGAATGCCATTCGTGATGACGAGGAAAAAGCTGAGGCCATGGGCATTCACACCATGCGCTACAAGCTGATTTCCTGGGCTTTGTCGGCATTCTTCATTGGTGTCGCCGGTGGTATCTCCGCATTCCAGATCATTTCGTTTGAACCGCTGGAATCGGCCTACCAGACGATCAACCTGGGTATTTTCATGGTGGTCTGCGTCCTGCTTGGCGGCAAGGGAACGCTGTGGGGGCCGATCATCGGGGCGATCCTGTTCCAGCTGTTCAAGGAAGTCACCTGGAACTACTTCCTCGGTTGGCAATGGGTGGCGCTGGGGGCGTTGATCATTGTGACCGTTGTTTACTTCCAGGACGGTCTGATGGGCTATCTGCGCACCGTGCGTCCTGAGTGGTTCGGCCAAACGGTGGAAGAGAAATCCGATGACGCAGCAGGGGAGGCGGCACGATGAGCATTATTGATGTCAGCAATGTCTCCAAGAGCTTTGGCGGGGTGAAGGCAAATACCAATGTCTCCATCACCGTTGAAAAAGGTGGCATTACCGGTCTGATCGGCCCCAATGGGTCGGGCAAGACCACCCTGTTCAATTCGATCGTTGGCTATCACCCAATCGATTCCGGCTCGATCAAATATGAGGGCCAGGAAATCTCCAAAATGCTGGTGCCGGAAATTGCCCGGCTTGGCCTGCTGCGCACCTTCCAGCAAACCCGCATCTATGGGGAAATGGATTGTGTGGAGAACATGCTCATCTCGCTGCCGCATCGCAAGATGAGCATTTGGGACACGTTCCAGAAGAACACGGCTGAGGATCGGGAGAAGGCGGAGAACCTGCTGGATTTTGTCGGGCTTTATGAAAAACGCTTCCTGCGGTCCGGGTCTCTGTCTTTCGGACAGCAGAAGCTGTTGGAATTTGCCATGGCCCTGATGAATGAACCAACCGTGTTGCTGTTGGATGAGCCAACGGCGGGCATCAACCCGACCCTGATCAACGGTCTGATCGACCGGCTGAAACGGGCCAATTCGGAATTTGGCATCACCCTGTTCATCATCGAGCACAACATGCGCGTGATCATGAACATGGCCGACACGATCTATTGTCTGGCCCATGGCGAATTGTTGGCATCGGGTACGTCAGAAGAAATTCAAAACGACCAACGCGTCATTGATGCATATCTGGGAGCGCACTGATGGCCAAAGCAAGCGATAAATCCAAAGCAACAGCCAAGAAGGCTGCAGCGAAGAAAACCGCGGCTAAGAAACCAGCGACCAAAAAGACTGCGCCGAAAAAGGCCGAAGATGCGATCAGCGGCTACGGTTCTGGAGGTGTCGAAACGGTCATTTCCGTCGACGAAGTCACCCGGCAAGTGGCGGCGATTGCCGAAGAGGTGTCCATTGACCAACTCGATGAACTCGTTGGTGGCGATCCCTATGTGACGATTGAAAATCTGCATGCGGGCTATGGCAAAATGGAAATTCTCCATGACGTCAGTCTGCGGGTGGGCCGCAAGCAGTCCCTGTGCCTGATCGGCCCCAATGGTGCCGGCAAGTCGACGGTTCTGCATGCCATTTTCGGCTTCAACAATATCTTTTCCGGCTCCATTCGCATCGGCGATGGCGACGACAAGCGGGATGTGACCAAGCTGTCGCCGAACCAGAAATTGGGTGAAGCGGGCATTGCCTACATTCTTCAGGACAAGTCGGTCTTTCCGGGCATGACGGTGGAAGAAAATCTCTGGATGGGCGGCTTTTTGAAGGACCAGCCGCAGCAGGCGAAACAGTCGGCGGAGATGATTTTCGATAAATATCCAAGGCTCGCGGCGCGGCGCAAGCATCAGGCGAAGGTCCTGTCGGGGGGCGAGCGCCGCCTGTTGGAGATTTCGCGCGCGCTGGTGATGGACCCGGAAGTCTTGCTGGTGGACGAGCCATCGATTGGCTTGGAACCACGCTTCATCGACATGGTGTTCGAGATCCTGCATGGGCTCCAGCACGATGACGGAAAGACGATCATTATGGTCGAGCAGAACGCCAAGAAAGGCCTGGAATTCGCCGATATTGGCTACGTGCTGGTGAGTGGTGAAGTGGCCATTGCTGGCAAGGGTGACGACCTGCTGGCCAACCCGAAGGTCGGACAGTTGTTCCTCGGCGGTTAAAGCCGCTCTTGTTCAGGCGGGGTCATCGATCGGCCCCGCCAAATCGCCAATTGCAGCAGACCGACGCCAACCAGCAGCAAGATGATCGACAACACGAGCATGGCTGAATAACCGGCAAACTGCCAGATCAGTGAGCCGGCAAACGGAGCTATGGCGGTGCCGAAGATGGACAATCCGCCGATACGTCCGGATATTTCACCAAAATTCTTGCTGCCCAGAACTTCACGGGTGAGCACGGGGCGAACGATGCTGATGACCCCATAGGCGGAGCCGTGAATCACCACGAACAGGCCGATCAGAAGCAGATTGGCGCCGGCCACGGTCAACGCGCTGACCCCGATCGCCATGCCGAGAAAACAGGCCATATTGGTGACCTGGGTTGATACATGCCGCTCAGTCGCAACCATCACCAGACGTCCAAAGACCTGCATCGGGCCGATGCAGGAGGCGATCAGGATCGCTGATGCCACAGGAACCGAGCGTTCTGCCAACAGCGGCAATAGGTGAGTGATGATCATCCCGTGCACAAAGGAGATGATCAAAAAGGCGATCGCGAGAAACCAGAATACGAGGGTGAAAGGCGGGCTGGATTTCAAGTCCGTCTTCGCCGGCTTCGAGACCGGATATTGCCGTTGCAGTCTGGTCAGTCCGATGGCGGTCAGCGGCAAGGTGGTGAGCGCAACACCTGCGGCAAAGGCCATCACAGCCTGTTGCCAGCCCATGATCGAAGTCAACCAGTGGGCTGTTGGAAAGGCGACCGTTCCGGCCAGTCCTGCCAACAGGGTGATGCGCGTGATTGTCGGCTTGGCCTTGTCGGTGAGATGGCGGATCAGATTGGCAAAACATGGCTCGTACAGGCTGGCCGACATGCCAAGCCCCATGACCAGCCAGACCGCATAGAACTGCAAAAGCGTTTGCACCTGCGACAGGATCAGCAGGCAGGCAATACTCAGCAGGGTGCCTCCCAGCATCAGTTCGCGGCCCAGCCCCCGGTCTATCAATCGTCCTGCCAAGGGTGAGGTCAGCGCGGCGACCAGCAGCGACAGGGTGAAGGCGCCGGTGAGTTCGGTTTTGGTCCAATCGGTCTCGCGTTCCCAGGTGGGGAGCAGCGCCGGGAAGATATAAAATATCGATGCCCAGATCACCGTTTGAGCAATGGCAAGAGGCAGGGTGATCATGGCGGTGGTCTTTGCCCGGTCCGTCGTTGGATAAAACGAGCATAGCGCTGGCAAAGTCAGTTTGCCAAACCACTTTCCACCAATAAATGCGGCGAACGCCGGATCGGCCCTTCAATGCATGGGGGCAACCTGACATTGTAGACGTCTGTTGAGATTGCGAGGCACATATGTATTTGGGACTTGATCTTGGAACGTCGGGCGTCAAAGCGCTGATCATCGATGAAGCGCAGCGGATCATCGCTTCCGCCGACTCCGCTTTGACCGTCAGCCGACCCCATCCGGGTTGGTCGGAACAGGCGCCACAGGACTGGATTACAGCGACACAGGCAGCAATTGGTGCGTTGAAGAACACTCATCCAAAGGAACTTGCGGCCGTCAAGGGAATCGGCTTCTCCGGGCAGATGCACGGGGCAACTCTGTTGGACAAGTCCGACACTGTTCTGCGTCCCTGCATGTTGTGGAACGATACACGCAGCCATGAAGAAGCCGCGCGGTTGGATGCGGACCCGAAGTTTCGGTCTCTGTCTGGAAATATCGTCTTTCCTGGCTTTACGGCGCCCAAGGTTGAGTGGGTGCGCAACAACGAGCCGGAGATTTTCGCTCAAACCGCAAAAATCCTGCTGCCGAAGGACTATCTGCGGCTTTGGCTGACCGGAGAACATGTCTCGGAAATGTCCGACGCGGCGGGCACCAGCTGGCTCGACGTGGCGCAGCGCCAATGGTCGGATGAGCTGCTGGACGCCTGTTCACTGAGCAAGGATCACATGCCCGCTCTTGTGGAGGGCAGCGCAATCAGCGGTCATCTGCGCCCCGAACTCGCAACCGAATGGGGCATGGGCAGCCAAGTCGCGGTGGCCGGCGGTGCGGGCGACAATGCTGCTTCGGCCATTGGCCTTGGCGTCGTGGCAGCCGGGTCGGCCTTCGTGTCCTTGGGGACGTCGGGCGTGTTGTTTGCCTCAAACGCCTCCTACTTGCCGAATCCGGAGAGCGCGGTGCACACATTTTGCCATGCGGTACCGGACACCTGGCACCAGATGGGCGTGTTTTTGTCGGCAACCGACTCGCTCAATTGGTGGGCCGGGGTCTGCGGTGCGTCACCGGCTGAATTGACGGCCGAACTGGGCGATGATCTGCAATCCGCCAGCGGGCTGACCTTCCTGCCTTACCTGTCTGGTGAACGGACTCCCCACAACGACGCCAAGATTCGCGGCGCCTTTGTCGGGCTGGATCACAGCCACGATCGCCCGGCGATGACCCGTTCGGTGCTCGAGGGGGTTGCCTTTGCCTTACGCGATTCTCTGGAAGCCCTGGCTGTGGCAGGCACGCAGCTTGACCGGGTCATGGCAGTTGGTGGTGGCACACGTTCCAACTACTGGTTGAAACTTGTGGCCAGCGTGCTCAACCTGCCGTTGGACCTGCCTCAGGATGGCGACTTCGGCGCGGCATTCGGCGCGGCGCGATTGGGGCTTTTGGGCGCCGAAGGTGCGGATCCCAGCGCGATATGCACACAGCCGGACATTGCGCGCAGTTTTGAACCCGAAGCCGCCATGATCGATGATTTTGAAGCCGCCTACCAAACCTATCGCGCGGCCTATCCCGCCATCGCGTCAATTGGCTGATTACAAGGCGTGCAAAATATTCTAAGGGGATGCGAGGTACTTTGACTGGATGACTGGACGCTGATTTGAGCCTGTTTTTGATTGCAACGCGAAAGAGTAAAATGGCCCTGGCCCAGACCGAGCTGGTGGCCAGCCTTCTGCGCGACGCTGTGGCCGGCATCGAAGTTAATTTGGCTGAAAGCGATCCAAGAGGCGACCGCGATCAGATCAGCCGCCTGGACCGCCACGGCGGCAAGGGTGGGGCCTTCGTCGCTGAAATTCGTGCCGACGTGCTCGCTGGCCGCAGCCAATGCGCCATGCATTCGCTGAAAGACATGCCGGGCAATGAAGAAACGCCCGGACTGACCATCGCTGCCTATCTGGAACGCGATGACGCGACGGACGCGCTGGTTTTGCGCGCCGGGCTGACGCTTGATGTTTTTGAGGCCGATGGCGCCGCAGGCTTCAAGATCGGCACCAATTCGGTGCGCCGAGCAGCCTTTTTGCGTGAGCTCTACCCAAATGCAGAAGTCATCCACTTCCGCGGGGCGGCTGACACGCGCATTCACAAGCTCGACAATGGCATCCCCCAGCAACTGCCAGATGGTGGCGAAGTCGGACCGGCTGATGCGATTGTCCTGGCAACATCCGGCCTTGCACGCGTTGGCATGTCGGACAGGATATCGAAGATATTTTCAACCGAAGATATGTTGCCCGCTGTAGGGCAAGGCATCGTCGCGGTTGAATGTGCGGAAACCGATTGGCAGACCCGGGATTACCTGTCGCGCATCGATGATTCAGCGGCGCGCCAATGCGCTGTCGCCGAGCGCGAAATTCTGTGGGTGCTAGATGGCCACTGCAACTCGCCCATCGCTGCCATGGCAACGATTTCCGGCGACGAGATGCATCTTTCGGCAGCTGTCATGTCTTTGGATGGGGCGCAAATGTTGCGCGACGCAGCGTCCGGACCAGCTGAATATCCGCGTGAGTTGGGCCGCAAGGTCGGACTGGCGCTGATCGCCCAGGGGGCCCAGGCCATCGTTGATGAGACACGGATCTAGACAAGATCTAGCTCGCGTCAAAATCCAATACGAGATCTTTGCCAACCGGCCTTGATTGACAGGCCAGTGTGAAGCCGGCTTCGACTTCCCAATCCTGCAGGGAATAATTCACGTCCATGGCGGCTTCGCCCTGAATGATTTTGCAGCGGCAGGTGCAGCACATGCCTCCTGCGCAAGAGAAAGGCAGGTCCAGTCCGGCATCCTGAGCGGCGGCGAGCACCGTCTGGGACTCCGGGTCCATTTGCAGTGAATTGCGCTTTCCGTCGAGAATAATCGCCACCTCGATGCCTTCAGCGTCTTGTGCAGTCGTTGCCGCCGCCTTGCGCGCTGTCTGAGGTTTGGGCGTGTCGCCGGTGGTGAACAATTCCACTTTGATGCGGGCGTCGTCCATCTCCAGTCTTTGCAGGGATTGGCGCACGTCTTCGATCATTTCTTGCGGGCCGCAAATGTAAGCGGCGTCGAAGGAGGCCGGATCGATCAACTGCTTATCGGCCAATGCGGCGACCATGTCGCCACTCAAGCGACCATTGAGAAAGTCGAGGTCGGAGGGTTCACGGCTCAAGGCATAGAACAGCCGCATGCGATTGGTGTAGCGGTCTTTTAGAGCGTTTATGTCGTCGCGAAACATCACGGTCGCGGTGGACTGATTGCCATAGACCAGGGTGATCTGGCTGTCAGGCTCTTGCTCAAGAACCGACTTGGCGATGGAAAGGCAAGGCGTGATGCCGGATCCGGCGGCCAGCAGAAGGTAGTTGTGCGGCGCTTCAATATCGATCGAGGCCGTGAATCGCCCCTGTGGCGACATAATCTGAAGCGTATCGCCAACCTTCAGCTCGGAGGCGAAATTGGAAAAACGGCCACCGTCGACCTGTTTGATTCCGACTTCCAAATGCGAGTCCCTTTGGGCCGAGCAGATGGAATAGGATCGGCGAATATCCTCGCCGTTGATGGTGGCGCGCAGGGTCAGATATTGGCCCGGGTCAAATGCGAAATCGGCTTTCAGATCCTCTGGAATGTCAAACTTGAGCGCTGTCGATTCCGGTGATGGTTGCCGGATGTCTGCGATGGCCAGGGTATGAAACTTGGGAGCTGCCATGAACTAGATGCACTTGAAATAGTCGAAGGGCTCAGCACAGGCGTTGCACTGATAGTGTGCCTTGCAGGCTGTTGAGCCGAATTCGGAGATTTTTCGGGTGTTGGAGGAATTGCAGCGGGGGCACGCTACAACAGTTTCGCCAAACAGCGAGAGCTTGGAATTGCTGCCCTTCTGGGGCGGCGCAATGCCGTACTCCTTTAGCTTCTGGCGGCCCTGGTCGGTGATCCAGTCGGTCGTCCAGGCGGGTGAGATCACTCTTTCGACCTTGGCATCAAACCCGGCATCCAAAAGCGCGGCTTCGACGGCCAGTTCGATGGCCAGGACCGCCGGGCAGCCGGAATAGGTCGGGGTGACTTTGGCAATGGCTTTGCCATCCTTGATTTCAACGTCCCGCAGAATGCCGAGATCTGCCACCGTCACGCACGGAATTTCAGGATCTGGCACGCCCGCCGCCGCGGCCCAGGCGCGGGCCCGGTCGAGAGTTGGCGGCGTCGTTAGGGGTGCCGCGGCTACCATGCCATGTCCGGATAGGCGCGCTGCATATACTGCAATTCGCTCAGCAAATGGCCGAAATCTTCCGTGTGGCGACCGTCGCGTCCGCCTTCTTGCGGGAAAGCGACCTCGGGAACCGTCAGCAACGCCTCGTCAAAAATCTGCGCAATCGTGTTCTGCCACTCGGCGCGCATTGCTTGTGGGTCCGGCAACAATCCTCGCTCAATGCAAATCGCCATGTCGTCCGTGACCGTGAACAGTTCATCGGTGTAGATGTGCAGGGCGTCGACAGCATGTTTCATTCGCCTGGCGCTTTCCTCGGTGCCATCGCCGAGACGCACGACCCACTCGCCGGCATGACGAATGTGATAGGCGATTTCCTTAACTGCCTTGGCGGCAAAGCCGGCGATTGTGGCGTCCTTGCTCTGCATGGCTGCCTGCCAGTAGGGCTGCATGAAGGCGGCGAAATAGAGCTGCCGCAGCATGGTGTGGGCAAAGTCGCCATTGGGGCGCTCGACCAGCAGCAGGTTCTTGTATTCCCGGTCCTTGCGCAGATAGGCGAGGTCGTCTTCGGTGCGGCCTTCGCCTTCCAGCTCACCGGCATAGGTATAGAGGTTGCGGGCCTGGCCCAGAAGATCCAGCGCCATGTTCGGCATGGAGAGATCTTCTTCCAACATCGGAGCATGGCCACACCATTCCGACAGGCGGTGACCCAGGATCAGGTGATCGTCTCCCAGTGCGATCAGGGCATTGGCGAGGGATTTTGACATCACATATGTCCGACTTCGTCTGGAATGTCGTAAAAGCTTGGATGCCGATAGACTTTTTCGCCTGCGGGATCGAAGTTTTCGGCTGCCTTGTCCGGATCTGAAGCGACGATGTCGTTGGAGCGAACCACCCAGATGGAATTGCCTTCTTCACGGCGGGTATAAACATCACGGGCAGCCTGTAGGGCCATCTCGTCGTCAGGGGCGTGGATCGAACCGACATGCTTGTGGTGCAAACCGTTGCGCGGGCGAATGAAGACTTCCCAAAGTGGCATATGCTGTGTGCTCATTATTCAGCCGCCTCCAAGGTTGCGGATGCTGCGCGTGCGCGACGCTTTTCAGCATGGGCCAGAGCTGCGTCACGCACCCATGCGCCATCGTCCCAGGCCTTTTGCCGCGCTGCAATGCGATCCCGGTTCATCGGGCCGCCACCTTTGACCACGCGCCAGAACTCGTCCCAGTCAATGGCACCAAAGTCATAGCCGCCCTGACCACCGTTCTTCGCTTCGTTCCAACGCAAATCCGGATCCGGCATTGTCAGGCCGATCAGCTCAGCCTGGGGCACGGTGGCGTCAACAAACTTCTGACGCAGCTCATCGTTGGAGAAACGCTTGATTTTCCATTTCATCGATTGGTCGCTGTGCGATGAATCGGAGTCGGATGGACCAAACATCATCAGGGAGGGCCACCACCAGCGGTTCAAGGCGTCTTGCGCCATTTCCTTCTGCTCCGGTGTGCCCTTTGCCAGGGTCATCATCAGTTCATATCCCTGCCGCTGGTGAAAGCTCTCTTCCCGACAGATGCGCACCATGGCCCGGGCGTAGGGGCCGAATGAACAGCGACACAGGGGCACCTGGTTCATGATGGCGGCGCCGTCGACGAGCCAGCCGATGGCGCCAATGTCGGCCCAGGTCGGTGTGGGATAGTTGAAAATCGAGGAGTATTTCGCCTTGCCGGCCAGCAATTCCTCGGTCATCTGCTCGCGCGATACACCTAGCGTTTCAGCGGCCGAATACAGGTACAGGCCGTGCCCGCCTTCGTCCTGAACCTTGGCCAGAAGTGCCAGTTTGCGGCGCAGCGACGGGGCGCGGGTGATCCAGTTGCCCTCGGGCAGCATGCCGACAATTTCCGAATGGGCATGTTGGCCGATCTGCCGGATCAGCGTCTTGCGATAGGCCGCTGGCATCGGATCGTTGGGTTCGATTTTCTCTTCGCGATCGATGCGCGCCTGAAATGCCGCCAGAAACTCTTCGGTTTCTTCAGTTGTTGTGTCAGCGCCGATCAGTCCCTGTGAATACATGGGCAATCCTCCATGAACTCATCTTATGTTACAAAATTATCCAATTCAATAGATTTTTGTAACACGTTAAGTGAATCTGGCTGTCAGGTCGGTCTGTGGGGCCGGGAGAGCGCCGGCTAAGCCAGTGGCTTCCTCATCCATCCAGGTTTCCGATGGCTGAAGCCAAAGCCGGTACAGGTCGGAGACGAACTGGTGGCACTGAGCCTGCGGCCATTCGTCGGTCCAGAATTCAGGTGCAACCGAGTCAAACTGAAACAGAATGCGCCGCCATTCGTGAATGAGCAGGCAGCGGGCGGCGAGNGCGCTGCGGGGGGCAAGATCGNTTCCCTGAAGCGGCGCAAAATTATCCATCAGGTTCTCAAAACTCTGTTTGTGTTCCGCCAAACAGTGCTGCGCTTTGATCCAATCGGGCANCTGCTTGATCCGCCCCTCAAATACAAAACTCTCGCCGTCGTCGTCGTCATCTTCGCCGCCGCCGCCGCTGGTTTCGGACGAGCCGGTGCGCAGGATCGTCGGCTGGGGATAGGTGTCGGCATGAAACACCAATTCCCACCCGTCATCATGGGCTTCAATTGTCGGCAAAGCCGCGTAAATCCGGTCAGTCGCGGCTTCAAATGGCGCGAGGCCAGTGGCGGAAAGACGAAAGAAGCTGGAACGGCCGAGCTTCTCGCGGACCACCCATCCATCGCTGGTGAGACGTGAAAAGGCGGTTCGGACCGCGCCCGGCTCAATGTTCATTTCGCTGAGCAGCGATTGCACGGTCTTGGCCGATACGGAGCCGCCGCGGGGCACGATGGCATCGCCAAAAAAGGTGATGATGACGGACCAGACCCTCAGCTTTTTGGTGCTGTTGAGCCGTTCGACAAGATCTTGGATCGGATCCATGTCAGTAGGCGTTCATCGTGTGCAGCGTATAGGTGGCAACCGGCTCGTCGTCCTGGTTGAACAAGGCGACATGCCAACGCACTTCGCCATAGTCATCATTGCGCTTTGTTTTGCGCTTGACCGTCAGTTCAACGCGAATGCTGTCGCCAGCAGCCACCGGCTTCTGAAAGGCAAGATCCGTCAGGCCGGTATTGGCGAGCACGGGACCGGGGTCCGGCTGAACGAACAGCCCGGCGGCAAAGGACAGCAGCAAATAGCCATGGGCCACCCGACCGGGGAAGAATGGGTTGGCCTTGGCGGCCTCCTCGTCCATGTGGGCGTAGAACGTGTCACCGGTAAAATGGGCAAAGTGCTCGATGTCGTCGAGCGTTATCTCGCGCAAGTCTGTCTTCAGCGTTTCCCCGAGTTGCAATTCTGTGAAAGTGCGGGTGAACGGATGGGCGTCCTGGCTTGAGGTTGAGGTATTCGGCACCCAGGTCTTGCCGACCGCTGAAATCATATCGGGCGATCCCTGGATGGCGGTGCGCTGCATGTAGTGCTTGACGCTGCGAATGCCGCCCAATTCTTCACCGCCGCCGGCACGACCCGGGCCGCCATGGACCATATAGGGCAGGGGAGATCCGTGCCCGGTGCTCTCTTTGGCGCTGGTGCGGTCGTTGATGTAGATGCGGCCGTGCCAGGCCGCTGAACGGGTGGCCACCTTGGCAGCAACTGCGGGGTCGTGGGTGACCAGCGACGCAACGAGGCTGCCGCCGCCGCGATTGAGCAAGTCACAGGCGTGGTCCAGATCGCGGCTTGGCATAATGGTGGCTGTTGGGCCGAATGCCTCCATCGAATGAACGGCATCGGCTGAATCGGGATCCGGGCAATGGAAAAGCGTCGGCGCAACGAAAGCACCGGCCTCGCCATCGGCCCCTTCAACCGACAGACCGTTGGTCGATGTTACGGCGCTGGCCTGCTGTCCGATCTTAGCGTTGATGTCCAGAACATCCTGACGCTGAGAAGCCGACACAAGGGGCCCCATCTGGGTTTCCTTGAGCCCCGGATCGCCGATATTCACCGAGTTCAGGCGGGCCGAAAGGGTGTCGATGCAGGTGGCAATTTGCGTCTGCGGCACAATAATTCGTCTAATGGCGGTGCATTTCTGACCGGCTTTGGTGGTCATTTCGCGCACGACTTCATTGATGAAGATGTCGAATTCAGGCGAGTCGCTTGTCACATCGGGCCCCAAAACGGTGGCGTTGAGACTGTCCTGTTCGCTGATGAAGGGAACGGAATTGGCCAGAAGATGTGGATTGGACCGCAGCATCAGCGCGGTTTGTGCTGAGCCGGTGAAACTGACCACATCTTGCGCATTGAGACGGTCGAGCAGATCCCCGGTGCCGCCGGCAATGAGCTGGAATGCGCCTTCTGGGAAAGCCCCCGAAGCAACCATCAGGCGGAAACAGGCTTCCGTGATGTAGCAGGTGTCTGTTGCCGGTTTGACGATCGCCGGCACACCGGCCAGCAGGGATACGGCCAGTTTTTCCAACATGCCCCATACGGGGAAATTGAAGGCGTTGATGTGCACCGCGACCCCAAGCTTTGGCGTGCAGATATGCTGGCCGATAAACGTGCCGTTGCGCGACAGCTGTTCCACATCGCCATCGAGATAGACGGTCGAGTCGGGCATTTCGCGGCGGCCGCGCGAGGCGTAGGCGAACAGGGTCATGATGCCGCCATCGATGTCGATCCACGAATCGCCGCGGGTACAGCCTGCCATCGTGCTCAAGGCGTAGAGGCTTTCCTTGTGCTCATTGAGATGGTTGGCAAGAGCCTTCAGCGCCCGAGCCCGGTCATGGAACGTCAGTTCCCGCAGGGCTGGCCCGCCAACCTGTCGCGCATGCTGCAACATGTTTTCAACGGTCCAGGCGCCGCCACCGGCAAAGGCAATCTGTTCTCCCGTCACCGCGCTGTAGATGGCGCGCGCACCGGCATCCGGTCCCGATGATGCTGTCCAGTCACCCGTGCAATAGGAGTGAACATTAATCAGATCCGCACCCATATCCTCATTTCCTCCAAAATGCCCGGATTGACCGAGCGAAATTCCCGTGTAAGCGTTACACGAGAAGCCAAAAAAGGAAATCCTTGTAACACAACATGATTGATTTAACGCCAGATCGCGCCTCTTTGGACCCAATTGAAATCGCTTCAAGGGACGAAATTTCGGCCCTGCAACTGGAGCGCATGCGTTGGTCGCTGAACCACGCTTACGAAAACCTGCCGTTTTACAAAGCCAGTTTCGATGCTGCCGGTGTTCACCCGGACGATCTGAAATCCCTGTCGGATCTGAGCAAGTTTCCCTTCACGGTCAAGCAGGATCTGCGCGACAATTATCCGTTTGGCATGTTTGCCGTTCCGCGCGAGAAACTGGCGCGCATTCACGCTTCGTCAGGCACCACGGGCAAGCCGACAGTTGTCGGCTACACAGCTGCCGATGTGGACATGTGGGCAGGGCTGGTGGCGCGGTGCATGCGGGCATCGGGAACCCGGCCCGGGGATATGGTCCATGTGGCCTATGGCTACGGACTGTTTACGGGCGGTCTCGGGGCCCATTACGGGGCGGAAAAGCTGGGTTGTACGGTGGTGCCCGTGTCCGGCGGTATGACGGCCCGCCAGGTAACTTTGATCAATGACTTCAAGCCAACCACCATCATGGTGACGCCCTCCTATGCCTTGTCGATCCTCGATGCGTGTCGGGAGCAGGGCATCGATCCGCGCGAGACATCGTTGCAGGTCGGCATATTCGGCGCCGAGCCCTGGACCAATGCCATGCGTGAAGAAATTGAGCAGGCCTTCGATATGCATGCTGTGGATATCTACGGCCTGTCGGAGATCATCGGTCCTGGCGTTGCCAATGAATGCGTTGAAACCAAGGACGGCCCAACCATCTGGGAAGACCACTTCTACCCCGAAATCATCAATCCAGAGACCGGCGAGCCGGTCGAAGATGGTGAAATGGGGGAACTGGTGTTCACCTCTTTGACCAAGGAAGCCTTCCCAATCATCCGCTATCGGACGCGGGATCTGTCGCGCCTGCTGCCGGGAACCGCGCGTTCCATGCGGCGGATGGAGAAGATCACCGGTCGCAGCGACGACATGATCATCCTGCGCGGTGTGAATGTCTTCCCTACGCAGATCGAGGAGCAGTTGATGAAGGTGACGGCACTTGCGCCGCATTTCCAGATCGAGCTCACCAGCGCAGGCCGAATGGATGCGATGACGGTGCATGTCGAGACGGCTGGTGCCCTGGACGGCGACGCCAAAAATGCCGCAGCGGCAGATTTGGCCAAGCGCATCAAGGATGTGGTAGGGGTAACTGCCGACATTCAGGTGCGTGATGTCGGTGACGTGGCGCGCAGTGAAGGCAAGGCGGTACGTGTGATCGACAACCGCAAAAGGGATTAGACCGATTGCAACCCGCGATTGATTTCGACAACAGCTATGCGCGATTGCCAGAGCGGTTTTTCGCGCGCCTGGATCCCAAGCCAGTCAAACAGCCCAAACTCATCAAGGTCAACGAAGTTTTGGCCGCAGAATTGGGCCTCGATCTGGAAGCGCTGCAATCGCCGGCGGGTGTCAATGCGCTGGCTGGCAATGCCCGTTTTGAAGGGTCTGACCCGCTCGCCATGGCCTATGCAGGTCAGCAATTTGGCAATTGGGTGCCCCAACTGGGCGATGGCCGGGCGCTGCTGCTGGGTGAAGTCGTTGACGCCTCAGGTGTGCGCCGCGACATCCAGTTGAAGGGCTCCGGCCCGACACCGTTTTCACGCATGGGAGATGGCCGTGCCTGGCTGGGTCCAGTATTGCGCGAGTACATTGTCAGCGAGGCCATGCACGCCTTGTCCGTGCCGACAACCCGGGCACTTGCCGCGGTGGCCACTGGCGAACCGGTGGTGCGCGAAGAGGTGCTGCCGGGCGCCATTTTGACCCGTGTATCGCGCGCCCATATTCGCGTTGGAACATTTCAGTATTTTGCAGCACGGCGCGACGGGGAAGGGCTCAAGCAATTGGCCGACTACGCCATTGAGCGCCTGTATCCGCACTTGCAAGTCAGCGAAAATCCATATCTGGGTTTGCTCGATGCTGTGATTGAGGCGCAGGCAGAACTCGTCGCCAAATGGATGAATCTCGGTTTCATTCATGGGGTCATGAACACCGACAATGTTTCGATTGCCGGCGAGGCTATCGACTATGGGCCGTGTGCCTTCATGGATGACTTCCATCCGGACCGGGTTTTCAGTTCGATCGACCAGCATGGTCGCTACGCCTATTCCAATCAGCCGCGCATCTGCCATTGGAACCTGGTTCAGTTTGCGCAAGCCATTCTTTCGCTGCTGGGCGACGATGAAAAACAGGCTGTGGAACAGGCGCAACTGTCGATCAATGCCTTTCCCGGCATCTACGAAAAGGCCTACCAGCAGGGCATGAACGCCAAACTGGGTTTGACCGGCATTGTCGAGGGCGATGACAAACTGGCCAACGAACTGCTGGTTCTGATGGCGGACAGCAAAGTGGACTTCACCCTGGCCTTCCGCACTTTGAGCCAGCAGGACTTGGACCCGTTCAAGGCGATGTTCGACGACACATCCGGGATCGAAGCCTGGCTTGAGAAGTGGCAGTTGCGGGGTGCTGATGAAAAAATGTTGGACGAACAGCGGCTGGAATTGATGCGCAACAGCAATCCCGCCTACATTCCCCGCAACCATCGCATCGAGCAGGCGATACGGGCATCGCTGGAAGATGATTTTGAACCCTTCCACCGGCTCAATCGGGTTCTGCAACGCCCGTTCGAAACGCAAGCCGATGCGGAAGATTTGGCCCTGCCACCGCAACCCAAGGAAGTCGTGCCCTATACATTTTGTGGCACCTGATATCGGATTCATGGCGAGTCGGGTTGCATGCTATGACAAGTGCATGCAGCCTTGGCTGAGCCAAATGCTGGGTCTTTTTGGCAGATCAGAACATTTAGGAAGCTATGCGATTTTTTTCAGACAAGGACCGGCCCGTGCATATGGGGCCTTATCCTCTCGAACGCCTTTCTCGATCTGAGTCGGCGGATTTCAGCGCTGTACCCGAATTTCAACAACTGAGCTTCCGTCGTTCCAACGCGCCAGACAGCATCGTCAACGCGATGGGGGAATATCAGGCGATGATGGATGCCATCCGCGATGGTCTGATTAACAAGGCACAAGCCGGCATTCCCGATGATCTTCAGGAACGTACCAACCATCTAAAAGGCTTTGGTTATTTCAGCGATGCATCGATGGTCGGAGCCTGTCGGATTCCGTCCTCCGCCTTTTTGAAGGCGCCTTACAAAAACCCGGATATTGAGCGCTTGGCTGAAGATCTGCGCACCAAGCAGACCACAACTTTGACGGCCGGCATCGATATGATCATGGCCGACCTCAAGGAGAGCATGGAAGCGCCGCCCCGCAGCATGAATCACCATACCCATGCGCTGGTCTACTTGTACGAATATCCCCGTGATCCGGGGGCAGACGAAGTTGGTTGCGGCTGGATCCAGGACGCCCAGGAAGCCCGTGCTTGTCTGCGAGCTTCTGAAACCGCCGTGGTCATTGCCAACTATATTCGCCTGCTGGGACACGACGCCCGCGCGCATACTGGCACAACGGCGGAGATTGATCTTAACCAGCTGACCGTGGCTTGCGGTCTGGCGACAGATGAAAATGGTGCCTTGATCAACCCCTATCTTGGGGACCGCTTCGGCGTTGCGGTTGTGACGACGTCGTTGGAGATTGCCGTCGATAAACCCCTTGTGCCTTTGCAGGATCAACCGCGTTCTCATACCCATGGCCTGGCCTGGA
>JABSRX010000094.1:0-2900 GCA_013214695.1 Rhizobiaceae bacterium
GGCAACCGAATGGAGGACGCAGCGATGGCGAACAAGAAGGCGGATTTGTTGGTGTGGATGGACCTGGAGATGACGGGGTTGGACCCCCGTGACTGCACGATCATCGAGATCGCCACGATCATCACCGACGGCGACGATGCCGACGGCATGGGCACGGCCGGCCACCACTCCCGCCTGATCAATTACGGCACAGTCATCACACGTGCTGATGTGTCAGATGCGATGAGCGCCTATCACGACAACATCAACGGCACGACCCGCGACGCGACACTCGAGAACCACGGCTATGTGGAAGTTCAAGGCGCGACGAGCGAAGCCATGAACCTGAACTTTGACATCGACGGCGGTCGCATCCTCAACCACGGCACTGTCTATGCCAATGGGGAAAGGTCGCTGGGCATCGGGATGGGCGGCAAAGGCCACCAGGTCTTCGAAAACTGGGGCATTGTGCGGGTCAACCCGACGTTCAGCGGCGACAGCCGTGCGCGGTCGCTTCTTCTGACCTGGACGGTTGGCGCTGCCGCAAACGGCAATTTGAAAAGCGTCGTCCTGCACGACAGTTCGGTGATGGTCGGCTGGGCCGAAACCAAATTTCCTGAATTCACACGGATCCGTTTTGGGCGGGGTTTTACGGGCGCCCTGCATTTCGATGCGACAAAGGTCCATGCAGACTCGCAAGCCTACGGCCTCGACGACTGGCGCGATCTGGCACAGGCCGATGAATTGGTGGGTTTTCACGGCACACAGGCGGCGAGCAGCTTTGCCACGCTTTCTGGTAGCAGCTTCTACGCCGCCGACCTCTCCGACTTCGCCGCACAGGACCATCTGACCTTTGACCTCACCCGCTCTGCCGCTCAAGCGGTCGCCGCTCCGATACTTGACGACGACGGCGGCGCCGCAAGCAGCACGGGCTGCATGCCGTGGATCAGCCCCTTCGGCGGCTATCTCTCCCACGATGGCAATGACGCCTATCTGGGTTTTGACGGCGCCTATGGCGGAATCGCCGCCGGCTGCATGTTGGAGATGGGCATTGGTATATTCGCCGGCGGCACCTATGGCCAATTCGACGCCAGCGACGACGACAGGTTTTCAAGCCAGAGATTTGGCGGTTTCCTGGGGGCCTATGGGGCGACCGAGCTGCAGGACAGCCGGCTCGGCTACAGGCTGACGCTCGGCTATCTGCACAACGACACCGAGCGCCTGGTCAAGGACAGCCTCGATTTCGACGACGGCATGGCAACCCTGTCGGGCACCCATGACTCGTTTTACCTGAACGCTTCCCTCTCGATCGGCGCGGCCTCCGAAGGCCTCCCCGAAGTGACGCTCGGCTATACCGGCGTGCTGCACAGCGAACAGGACTATCTCTACGACTTGCCGGCGCTCGGCGACCGGGCCTACCGACTGGCGGCCGACAGCCGCTACAGCCAGAGCTTCGACATCAGCTCAAGCTACTCCATCGAGGTCGCCGACAACAGCGCCGTCAAGTTCGGCGGCGGCCTGTCTTACCTGTTGGGTGGCGATACCGACGTCACCCTGATGGATACGACTTTCGACATGGCGGGATTGGTGGAACACATGGTGATCCACGCCTTTGTCAGCCTGCAGGTCGAAGACACCGCCACGATGACGCTGGGCGGCAGCATCGGCGAAGACAGCTACAGCCTCTCCGCCAGCGCCCGACTTCACTTCTAGCGACCAGCCCCTCGCCGCGCCGCCGCCCCCGCGCCGCCCCTCGCCGTGCCGCTCAAAAAATGTGCGGCATTTTGATTTGCTCAAATTTTGAGCTTGATCACAGACCCGATCTGGTCTTCGATTGCTCAACGATATTGAACGACCAAGGAGAAGTCCGTGAAATTTAACAAGTTGCTGATGGCCGGAGCGCTGGCTGTCATGAGTAGCCAGGTCTGGGCGCAGGAGAAAACCTCGTTTGCGCTGGACTGGAAATTTGAAGGCCCAAGTGCCGCCTATTTTGCAGCCGTCGACAATGGCCATTTCTCGGCTGAAGGCATGGATGTGGAAATCGCTGCTGGTAAGGGCTCCCTGGACGCCATTCCAAAAGTCGCGACCGGCGCCTTCCCGTTCGGCTTTGCCGACATCAACAGCCTGATCAAATTCCTCGACGAAAACCCGACCGCGCCGGTGAAAGCCGTGATGATGGTGTACGACAAGCCACCATTCGCCGTGGTTGGCCGCGCCTCACAGGGCGTTTCTGCACCGGGTGACCTGGAAGGCAAGACACTGGGTGCACCGCCACCAGATGGTGCCTGGGCGCAGTTCCCGGCCTTTGCTTCCGCCAACGGTCTCGACACATCGAAAATCAAGGTTGAGCCTGTTGGCTTCCCGACCCGTGAGCCGATGCTGGCTGAGGGCAAGGTCGACGCGATTACCGGTTTCTCCTTCTCCAGCTATCTGAACCTGGTGCGCCTGGGCGTGGCTGAAGACGACATCAAAGTGATCCTGATGGCCGACCATGGTCTGTCGCTCTACGGC
Organism: Rhizobiaceae bacterium; assembly: GCA_013214695.1. Classification (GTDB taxonomy): domain Bacteria; phylum Pseudomonadota; class Alphaproteobacteria; order Rhizobiales; family Rhizobiaceae; genus Pseudahrensia. The sequence continues at coordinate 2,491 of JABSRX010000094.1, forward strand.
AATGCGATCATCGTCAACACCGACTACGCCGCCGCCAATGGCGACAAGGTCACCGGCTTCATCCGCGCTGTCGCAAAAGGCTGGAAAGACGTGATTGCCGACCCGAAAGCCGGTGTTGAAATGCTGGCCAAGCGCAACCCTGCCGCAGATGTCGCGCTGGAAACCCGTCGCCTGCAGCTGGCGATCGATGGCAATGTGCTGACCGACTACACCTCGGCCAATGGCATGGGTGGCATTGATGGCGAGCGCATGAAAAAGGCGATGTCGCAGCTGGCAGAAAACTACAGCTTCAAAAATCAGCCTTCCATCGACAAGGTGTTTGATGCATCTTACCTGCCAACAGATGGCAGCCTGAAGCTGAAATAAGTGACGACATCAAAAACCAAATCGAAGTCGGGCAACGGCGGCAC
>JABSRX010000094.1:3000-26521 GCA_013214695.1 Rhizobiaceae bacterium
GCGATCATCGTCTTCCTGATTTTTTGGGAATGGCTGGTCTGGGTCAATGACTGGCCGAACTACAAGATGGCCTCGCCAACCGACATCGGCCCGGCCTTCTGGAAGTTCAAGGAATTGTTTTTCATCTATGGTTGGGAAACCCTGTGGCGCACCGTCGTCGGCCTGTTGCTGGCCATCGTGGTGGGCACCCTGTTCGGCATGTTGATGGGCTTTTCGCGCATCATGCGCGACGCGCTCTATCCGCTGCTTGTCGGCTTCAACGCCATCCCGAAGGCCACCGTGGTGCCGGTCATCGCGCTGATGTTCGTTGGCGCCCATGACATGAACACCATCCTGATCGCCTTCATGATCTCGTTCTTCCCGATTGCCGTTTCAGTGTCGATCGGCCTGTCGACGCTGGAACCGGAATACCGCGATATCCTGCGGTCGCTCGGCGCCAGCCAGTTCACGATCTTCTACAAGATTGCTTTGCCAAAAACCCTGCCGGAATTCTTCGGCGCGCTGAAAGTGGCCGTGACGCTGGCTTTCATCGGCACCAATCTGATGGAGATTGTCGAACCGCACGGCAAAGGGCTTGGGCATTTGTTCGACAGCGGCAAGATCAGCGCAGATTATCCGCTGATGTTTGCGGTCCTGATCGCCCTCGCTCTGCTGGGGATCTTTCTCTATTACGTTGTCGTCTGGCTCGAGACGATCTTCGCCGGTTGGGCCGAACGCGCCGAGACTTAGGTCTTTATCAAGAGTGACGGTTCAGCCGGCCGGATTTTCGGCCGCGCTTTGCCGCGCCAGCCAGTGCTGGAAGTCCAGCACGGTGCCCTCATAATCGTCTTCCGCCAGCGGTCCGCCATCGGCACGGATCGAGCGGAAGGACTGCTGCATGATTTCCAGCTTTTCGCGGTCCTCGCGGTTGACCTCTTCCCACAGCTCCACGCGCTGCTGGATGGTGTCCTCGTCCAGCTCCCCCTTGTAGTTGGACATGGTCCATTTGACCTCGATGGCGTCGACGGCAAACTGCCGGATGCTCAGCGAGACGAGCAGCGTGGCGGCGATGCTGACCACCTGACAGGGAAACACGGAGAACAGGGTGGAGCGATGGCGGGCTTCCTCGGTCAGCCCGGTGGCGCCGTTGCCGCGCGACGCGATGTCCTGCGGGTAATTGGCGTAATAGCTGGTGAACCCTTCGCCGGAGGCCGCCTTCTGGCTGAGGCCGGTTGGCGTGTAGCCGTGCAGGGTCTGGGGATGCACCACCGACAGGTGATAACCCTCCATGAAATTCTCCACCAGGCATTTCCAATTGGTCTTCCAGATTTCGGTTGCCGAATGCACCAGCTCGTAGTTTTCCGGCTCATAGGCGCTGATCAGGTCCCACAGCCCATCGACCGACTTGTCGAAGTCCGGGGCCTCTGCAGCGAGCGATACGTAGATGAAGCCAAACCGCTCGATGACATGGAACTCGCCGAGCTTGCATTGCTTGGCATCAAAACCGGCATTTTTCATGCGGGCGGCGCGCAGCAGCGTGCCATCGGTGCCGTACATCCAGGCGTGATAGGGGCAGACGAAGCGTTTGATGTTGCCGCTGCCCTCGGCGAGCCGCATGCCCCGGTGGCGGCAGACATTGGACAGCGCCTTGATGCCGCTCTCATCGCGCACCACGACAATCGGCTCGCCGAGCAGCATAAGGGTGAAATAATCGCCGACATTGGGCACTTCGTCGATCCGCCCCGCACAATGCCAGCCGTTGCGCAGCACAGTGTCCCACTCGTGTTGGAAATAGGTTTCGTCAGCATAGAAACGGCCGGGCAGACCCTGGGGGGCATCCGCCGGCGCGGCGGCGATCTGTGCCAGTTCCTCTTTGAAATCCTGAATATGGTTCGCCACCGAGCGGAATGGAATTTGCCTGTCACTCATCGCCAAATCTCACTTCAAACAGAGGTCCCCCAAAGTGCCCGCGGGGAACGCTGATTGCCCATATTGCCGACCCGACACGCGCGTTATCGCCGTCAGCATCAGACTTTAGGCCGGAGTGAGACGGCCATTCTTTTCAGAATTCGACCTTGAGTCGCAGATTTGATGACGACCCAGCTAAAGAGGAAGGGCTGGCTGGCGGTTCTTAGGCACCGCCGGCCTTGGGTGCGTAGGCGGCAGGGTCGAGCGCCTCTGGCCGCCCTGGCAGCGATAGATCTGTGCGGATCGGTGGATTTTGCGCAATCACCTTACCGTGACGTATGACAGCCAAACGGTGGGCGCGCAGGCGCACCGCCTCGATCTTATCCTGGGCTTGCAGCAGCACCATATTGGCAGCGCGGCCGACGTCCAGGCCGTAGCCGTCCAGCCCCATGATCCTGGCCGAATTCTCCGTCACTGCGTCAAAACACCAGGCCATGTCGTCACGGCTCGACAGCTGCCCCACATGCAGGCCCATGAACGCCACATCGAGCATGTCGGCCGTGCCCATGGAATACCAGGGGTCCATCACACAGTCTGAGCCAAAGCCCACGGTGATGCCCGCATCGCGCAGTTCACGCACCCGCGTCTGCCCGCGCCGCTTGGGATAGGTGTCGTGACGGCCCTGCAGCATGATGTTGATCAGCGGATTGGGGATGGCGTTGACCCCGGCCTCTACCATCAGCGGGATCAGCTTGGAGACGTAATAATTGTCCATCGAATGCATCGAGGTGAGATGCGAGCCGGCCACCCTGCCCTGTAGGCCCAGGCGCTGGGTGTGATAGGCCAGCGTCTCGATGTGCCGGCTGTGCGGGTCATCGCTTTCGTCGCAATGCATGTCCACCATCAACCCACGCTCGGCAGCGATTTCACACAGCAGGCGAACAGATTCAGCACCGTCCGCCATGGTGCGTTCAAAATGCGGAATGCCGCCGACCACGTCGACGCCCATGTCCAGGGCCTTGACCGTGTTGGCCATGGCGGTGGGATCGCGCAACACGCCGTCCTGGGGAAAGGCAACCAATTGCAGGTCGATATAGTCCTTCACCTGATCGCGGACCTGCAGCAGTGCCTGCACACCCTTCAGTTCATCATCGCAGGTGTCGACATGGCTGCGGATCGCACCAAGCCCCATCGCCACCGCCAGATCGCAGTAGCGCAGCGCCCGCTCAACGATTTCCTCGACCGATTGGAGCGGTTTCAACTCGCCCCAAAGCGCGATGCCTTCCAGCAAGGTTCCCGAGACATTCATGCGCGGATTGCCCAGCGACAGGGTCGCGTCCATGTGGAAGTGCGGATCGACAAAGGGCGGCGAGACGAGGCGGTTGTCGGCGTCGATTATCTCCCCGGCTTCGGCGGTAATCGCCATTTCCACTGCGGCAATCCTGCCGTCCTTACAGGCAATATCGATGGCGCTGCGCCCATCAGGCAAATTGGCGTTCTTGATGATCAGATCAAACATGTCTCTAGCGCTGTCCTTTGAACCACGGGGTGAGCAATGCGCGCGGATAGTCGGCCCGGCGGGCGGCAATCATCAGCGCGATGATCGACAGGATATAGGGCGCCATCAGGAAGACCTGCCCTGGCACCAATGCGCCGACCTCCGTCTGCAACCGCACCTGCAGGGCATCAAACGCGCCAAACAACAAGGCCCCCAACAACGCCTTGCCGGGTCGCCAACTGGCGAATATGACCAGCGCGATGCAGATCCAGCCGCGTCCATTGACCATGCCGAAGAAGAAGGCGTCGAAGGCCGACATGGTCAGGAAGGCCCCGCCAAGCGCCATCAGGGCGGATCCGGCCATGACGGCACCGATGCGCAAGCCATATACCGACAGCCCCTGGGCATCGACACTGTCGGGATTGTCGCCGACGGCCTGAATGGCCATGCCGAGAGGGGTGCGATAGAGAACATACCAGACCACGATCACCATCAGCAGCGCCAGCCAGGTCAGTGCCGTCTGCTGAAACAGCACCGTGCCGAAAAACGGCAGATCGCTGAGCAGCGGAATGTCGAGTGCCTGGAACGGCTCGATGCGCGGCGGCGAGGACACATTCGGCAAGGCGGTGCGGTAGGTGAAGTAACTGACCGAGGTGGCAAACATGGTGATGCCCAGGCCGGAGACATGTTGTGACAGGCCAAGCGGCACGGTGAGAATGGCGTGAACCAGCCCGAAGAAGGCGCCGGCACAGGCGGCAACAATCACCCCGCCCCAGAGACCGAGCCCCAGCCAGACCGCCATCCAGCCGGCCATCGCGCCAGCAACGAATATGCCTTCAATGCCTAGATTGAGCACTCCGGACTTCTCGCACAGCAGCGCCCCCAGCACGCCGAAGATCAGCGGCGTGGCGATGCGCAAGGAGGCGGCCCAGAAGCTTTCACTGAACAGGATTTGCAGAATGTCCATCATGCGCTCTGCTCCCGCTGCCGGTTGATGCGGGTGATGCGATATCGGGCCGAGAAGCCGCCGATCAGCACACACAGAAGGGAAATGGAAACCACCAGATCGGCCAGATAGGACGACACGCCCATGGCGCGGCTCATGCTGTCAGCGCCGACAAACACGCTGGCGATGAACATTGCCGAAATCACCACGCCGATCGGCGACAGGCCAGCCAGCATGGCCACCACAATGCCGGTGTAGCCAAAGCCCGGTGAGATGTCGGCGGTGAGATAGCCCTTCAGTCCGGCAACTTCGCTGACACCGGCCATGCCGGCCAGGGCGCCGGAAACAATGGCCACGCTCATCAGGCTGCGGTTGACCCCGATCCCGGCATGGCCGGCAGCGGCGGCGTTTTCACCCACCGCCCGCAATTTGAAGCCCCAGACCGAGCGCACCAGCATGAACTGGGCGATCACCGCGACGACCAGCGCAATGATCAAGCCGGAATGAACGCGCATGCGGTCCATCAAAGGCGGCAGCATGCCCTGATCCAAAATCGGCGGGCTCTGGGGCCAACCCAGACCCATCGGATCTTTCAGGGCGCCCTCCAGCATCATCTGCAGGAAAATCAAAATAATGAAGTTGAGCAGCAAGGTGGTGACCACCTCGTCGGCACCGAAGCGAGATTTCAGCACAGTCGGCACCACCATGCCGACAGCGCCCGCAGCGCAACCCAAAATGACAATCACCGGGATCAGGAAGATGGCCGGCAGATCAAATGCCCCCGAGCCAACCGCAACCGCGGCCATGGCGCCAAGATACAACTGCCCTTCGGCGCCGATGTTCCAGAGCCGGGCCCGGAAAGCCAGGGCGGCGGCCAATCCGGTGAAGATCAGCGGCGTCGCCCGGGTCAGCATTTCGGTGAAGGCAAAGACCGAGCCGAACACACCCTTGAACATTTCCACATAGGCCTGGCCGATGCTGGCACCGGCGAAGGCCAGCGGGATGGTCGCCAGCGCCAGGGCGATCACCGCCGACAGAACCGGAATGCCCAAGGTCATCAGGCGCGACGGCGCCTGCCGTGGTTCAATGCGTATCATGCCACCTGCCCCGCCATCATCAGACCAATTTCCTCACGGTCGCGGCTCTCGGCGGCAACCAGTTGACCATCGTGGATCACAAATATGCGGTCGGCCAGGCTCAGAATTTCGTCGAGATCATCGCTGATCAAAACGACGCCAGCACCGCGCGCCCGCGCTTCGAGCAACCGTCTGGCCACTTCTGCCGCTGCCCCCATATCAAGGCCGCGTGTCGGCTGATTGGCCAAGATCAATTTCGGGTCCTGCTCGAACACCCGCGCCAGGATCATCTTTTGAATATTGCCACCAGACAGCAGCCGCGCCCGGGCATGAACACCCGGACCGCGCACATCGTATTCGCTGGCGAGGCGCTGGGCATTGGCCGTTATGGCGTCCTGCTTGAGCAGCCCTCTGGACTGGATTTGCGGATCCCCCAGACGCTCGATCACCATGTTCTCCGCGACGCTCATATCGCCGACAATGCCGTTGTGGTGGCGGTCTTCAGGTATCCGTCCAATGCCCTGCTGCACCATGTTCTGCGGGGCAAACATCGAGACCGGCGCGTCGTCGATGGCAACCGTGCCGCTTGTTGGCGCGACCAGGCCGGAAATCAGCGCCGCCAGGGCGCTTTGTCCATTGCCGGACACGCCGGCAACACCGACGATTTCGTGGCGGCGCACACTTAGATCGAGATGGGTAATCGAGTCACGTTTGGCGCGACCAACGATGGAAACGTCTTTCAGCTGCAGCACATCATCGCCGGCAGCCATATCTTCGCGCGGGATTTTCGGCGTGTCCGCCCCAACCATCATGCGGGCAATCGCCCGTTCGTCGGCATCCTTGGTGGCGATCTCGCCCACCTTGACCCCATGGCGCAAGACGGCGATGCGCTGCGAAAAGGCCAGCACCTCGCGCAATTTGTGCGAGATGAAAATCACCGACAGGCCTTCGCGGGTCATGGCGCCGATCTTCTCAAACAGCGTGTCGGCTTCCTGCGGCGTCAATACCGCGGTGGGTTCGTCGAGCACGAGAATGCGCACATCGCGATACAGAGCTTTGAGGATTTCAACGCGCTGGCGTTCGCCGACGCTCAACCGACCAACCGGCACGTCGAGCTGAACGTTCAGCCCGGTATGTTCCATGATGCCTTCAATCTTGCGCCGCGCACCGGAGCGATTGCGTTTGAACAACCGCAGGCTTTCCGAGCCGAGCACGATATTGTCGAGGGCGTTCAGATTTTCCGCCAAAGTGAAATGTTGGTGGACCATGCCGATGCCGGCGGCGAGCGCGGCTTGCGGATGGCCAAGGGCCAGCGGCACCAGTTGCCCCTGTTGGTCGACCACCTCGACATTACCCGCATCGGGCATGTAGTGGCCAAACAGCATGTTCATCAGGGTGGTCTTGCCGGCGCCATTTTCGCCGAGCAAGGCCAGCACCTCGCCCTCAAAGAGTTCGAGGTCAACGGCGTCATTGGCAACAATCGTGCCGAAGCGTTTCGACAGCCCGTTGAGGGCGAGAACTTTATTCTGTGAGATGTTGGAAAAAGGGCTGACCTTGTTTGGCCAGCCCTCCCCTGATCAGTTGTCCGAAACCGGACGTTGGTCGTTGACGTTGACGCGGAACAGACCGTCCATGATCTCGGCTTCCTTGTCGCGCACAGCCTTGACGACGTCGGCAGGCACCAGCTTTTCATCAAGTACCAGCGAACCGCCGCCATAGGCCATGAAGCTGTACTGGCCGTAGTCAGCTGCTTCGAACGAGCCGCCGGAGACGTTCTTGATCGCCTTGTCGATGGTGGCTTCCATGTGCCAGATCGCTGACGCGAGAATGGTATCCGGATAATCGCCCGATGTGTCGATGACGTTGCCAATCGCTTTGACGCCGCGCTCAACTGCAGCATCTGACACGCCGAAGCGCTCGGCATACATGATGTCGGCACCTGCATCCATCATCGCAAAGGCGCTTTCCTTGGCCTTCGGCGGGTCATACCAGCTGTCGATGAAGTTGACGATGAACTTCACGTCCGGATTGACCGCACGCGCGCCATCCATGAAGGCATGCATCAGACGGTTCACTTCCGGGATAGCGTAACCGCCGACCATGCCAATGACATTCGACTTGGTGGCAGACCCTGCAACCATGCCTGACAGATAGCTCGGCTCGTGGATCCAGTTGTCGAAGACCGAGAAATTCGGTCCAACCGGTCCAAACGACGAGCCCATCAGGAAGGCCGTATTTGGGTAGTCCTTGGCCACTTTGCGCGCCGCACGTTCCAGCGCGAACACTTCGCCAACGATGAGCTGTTTGCCCTGCTCCGCATATTCGCGCATGACGCGCTCATAGTCGGTATTAGCAACATTTTCCGAGTAGACGTATTCGATCTCGCCGCGCTCAGCGGCGGTGTTCAAAGCTTTGTGGATGCGGCTAATCCACTGCTGCTCAACCGGCAGCGTGTAAATCGCAGCCACCTTGAGGGCTTCGGCTGCGGCGATGGAGGCAGAGGCCATCAGACCCATTCCCACCAACAATGCTGTGACAAGCCGCCTTGTTATCAATCCAAACTTATTCATGTTCAGTATCCCTGTTATTTTTCGGCGCCAACAGTTTCGCAAGTTCTGAAACAGGATCAAACGTTTTCTTGGCCTGTACACGTTTATGTGGACAGACCGTCAAAAAGGAGTTGGGAAATTGTTCTGGGATTGGATGGCAACGCCGGGCGCAAGCGCGCGATAGACCGGATGATCAGTAACGACCGATCCAGTTGACCATGCCTTCGAGGCGGTTGTTGACGCCAATCTCTACAAGGTGGGTGCCCTTGAAGAAACGCACCAGGGGGCGGATTGTGAACGCGCCCTCGGAGTCCATCGGGTGGTGATTGACCTCGAGCATCAGCCACGTGTGCAACTCGCCAAAGTCGGCGATGTAAGGCGCAATGCCGACGCGGGCCGACTGACTGAACTCGCCCTCCTGGCCGCTGATGGCTTCAACCTTGTTCTTGTAGGAAACGAAGAAACGCCGGTCTTCCCAGTCGGCAGCCATACCGACATAGGCGGCGGGTTTGAACTGTCGTGTCATGCCGTCCTGTTTGGTGGACCCAAGCCCCAGACCACCCCGCAAATACAGGTTCGCCTGGTGGTCCTCGCCGTTGTCGCGGTGGGCCAGAACGTTCATTTCCACCGCGTTGATGCTGGTGCGCAGGGAATTGCGCAGGATCGACCGCAGGCCGACAGAGATTTTTGGATTGATCGTATAATGGAGCAGCGCTGAGGCTTCTTTGCCATCGACGGATACGATCGCTGTCTTGCCACCAACGAAAGATACCGGCCGTGCCTGCACTGTCACGACAGCCAGGGCTGCCGCCAAAATTGCCATCCCAGAAATCAAAATGCGCATAGAAAAAGGGCCACGTGTCGTTGCGTGACCCTTTTTCCCACAAAAGACGTTTAGGAATTATGAACCCTGTTTGTTAACCGCTACCTTGCGGTTTGGTTCGACCTGCTCAGTGTTCGTGCTTGTGCCCTGCCGTCGACATGCCGTCGAGAAGGTCGATATATTTCAGCGCGGCGTCGCCCAACTCATGGGTGTGATGCATCATCGCGTTGGTGCCGGTGACACCTTCCATATGCATGTGCTCCATGGTTTTGCCCTTCATCATCTTTTCGATGACGCTGCGGGCATTGGCGATCATCGCCTTGCCTTCGGCGATCGATACTTCATCGATGCCCTTGGCCATGCCCATTTCCCCGATCATGATCAGGTTTGAGCCCTTGGCGGCTGTTTCTATCGCATGGTTCAGCATGATGTGCATGTGATGCATCGTCATGCCGTGATCACCGTGATCCTTATCCTCTGCCAGGGCAGCACACGCAGCCCAGAACATCGCCAGTGTCAGTGTGAAAACGCGTACACCAGATTTGAAAGTTTGTGTCATTTTGGCACCCTCACCTCATCAATCCCATGTAACCCAGCTATCTGAGTCGTTGGAATCTGGCAAGGTGAGGCGCCAAATGGGGCGCACCCGCCGCCGTTCAGGCCATCAAGGGCGCTGCAAAGGCGAAATAGGCGCCGGTCAGGATTGCCACCGCCGAAAAGCCCAGAACCGACCAGGAAAACCGTCTGAAAACACCGCAATAGCGCGCGGTGAAGCCGGTTGCCGGACAAGCCGTTTCACGAGCCCGCCACTGCAGCCAGGCAGCCAGCCCGAGCGACAGAACAGCGACCGCAAAGACGATCGTCTTGTGTTCAGAAAGCACCACCAGCCAGGGCATGAACGATACCAGGCTGACAAGCGAAGCGCCCAGACCGAGCGAAATGAACAGCGCTGGTAATGCGCAGCAGGTCAGCGTGCTCAGACCCGCCAGCAGGCTGAAACTGGTCACCAGTCCCCTGCCCCAAGTTTGATGAGATGTTGCATGTGTCATCGAATGAATCCTTGTGCCGAGACGCGTCAGCGGGCGATGCGGACGACCTGATAACCAGCGGCCGTAATCAGCTGTGTGATCCGGCGATCGGAGATTTTGCGTCCGTTGCGCAGCTTGATCGTCACAACCTTGTTGTTGAGATTGATCCGTGAGCCGCCGACAGCCGGATCCCGCTTCAACATGATGCCGATTGCCTGAGCGCAGAAATCGCATACCAGGCCATGCACTTTCACATTGATGATTTTGCCTGCATGGGCTGTGCCCATCATGGCGAAACTGAGCATTGTTGCCGCAATCAAAGTTCTTTTCATTGGTCTTCCTCGTATTATGCCGTTGATCACCCCTGGGACTCCCAGTGTCTCAATTTGAAACACAATCAAGCCAAAGGGGCTGAACCACCTTCAGTGCAGCAATTGCCATGCCACCGCTGTGCGGAGGGCGGCGAGCGGGCGCTACGTTGAAGAACGGTATTTTGGGAAGGGTCAGGTAGCCGGTTCTGTGCGTTTCAACATGGCGTTGCCACGCGTCTGGCTGATCAACTCATAGCCATTGTTCAGCATCCAATCGAGAACATCGGCCTCCCAGTCCTCGCGGCTGCTCACTTCCAGGACCATCATGGAGGGATATTGATCGGGGCTGGCCGTTTTGAAGAAAGGCATCAGCACCCGATCTTCGTAGCCCTCAACATCAATCTTGAGCGCGCTGATCCGATCGATGCCGCTTTCGGCGAGCACTGAGTCCAAACGGCGCTGCTGGACATCGATGTGGTTCTCGGTGTCATCGGAGGGAATGAGCGAACTGTTGCCCAAGTCGGACGCAATATATAGGCGCTTCACTTCTTCCGTGTCGCCCATGATCACCGGAAAAACCTCGATGATCTTGCCAAAATCGTTGATCGCGATGTTGGCACGAAACTTTTCGACCAGATCGCCATTTGGTTCAACCGAAGCGACCCGGCGCGCACCCATCTTGGCGGCCATCATCGAGTAGTAGCCGGCATTGGCGCCAATATCTACGAAACTGCCACCGCCCTTCACATAGGGTTCGATCGCTTTCAATTCATCTTCCTCGCGCAGTTTGGAACTGAGCAGAATCTTGGATTCAATGCTGTTGGTCCAGGGATGCAGGCGAAGCTTCAGGCCCTGATAGGTGACGTCGACAGGGACGTCAGCGCCATGCCGGTTCCAAAGCGATGACCACAAGCGCTTTATTCCACCCCGGCCGAGCCCCAGGCGTACAAGCGTGATGATCAAACCATTGCGGCCACACGGCCGATAGGTTCCAAAGGGCTCCAAAATTCAACTCCGAGGAAATTCTATGCGATCTAACCTCCGCATAAATAACAAACTTTTCTGATCCGTAAATCCCAATGGCTGTATTTGCCTTGCTCATCCCAAGACTTGTTCAGATCAAGCGCTCCATAGGTGTTAGCTAAGACCAACGCTCCGCATCCGTAGGGAACACTCGAATAAGGTCGAATGACGAGAGCCAGAGCAACCGTAAGGTCGCGCTGCTAGACGGCGACTTCCAGCGCCCGCTGCCAATTCACTTCCGGGTTCAGCAGATTATCAAGGGTGACCTTGTTCCGGCCTTCAGCCTTGGCCCGGTAGAGCGCATCGTCGGCCCGTTTCAGCACATCTTCGATGGCCTCGCCCGGTGCGCGCAGGGCGATGCCGATCGAGGTCGAGATCGCAATTTCAACCCCGTCCACCAACAGTGGGCTGCTGAAAACCTCAATACGGATCCGTTCGGCGACCAGTTGCCCGGTCGAGATATCAGTATTCGGCATATAGATCGCGAACTCCTCTCCCCCCAAGCGGGCCACCACATCGGTTCGGCGGCATTGTTGGGAAATCAGGTCGGACATGTGCTGCAGCGCCCTGTCGCCAACCTGATGACCATAGGTGTCGTTGATGGTCTTGAAATGGTCGGCATCGACCATCAGGATCACCGCCGCCTCGGTCGCGTGGCCCTTGGCCGCCGCGTCGAAGAAATAGGAACGGCTGTGCACATTGGTCAGCGGATCGTGATTGAGAAGCCTGGCCAGTTCGTGGTTCAGCTTTTCAATCTTGTGGGCCTGCGAGTAGCCCCAGAAAGAAACAGGCGGTGCCACGCATAAAGGAACGATGATGGCAGGCAAAACCGCTGCCAGACTGCTGATGCCGCCCTGGATTATGCCGGTCACCAACAGTGACATCAGGACCGACAGCGCCGTCGTTCCCAATACCGCAGTATAAACCTTCTGCTTTGTATCAAAGCGCATCAATAACTCCCTTGCGCAAATTTATGCAGGACGAAGCTTGCGCGAGGTTAAATCGGGCGAATTTTGACCGAATCCGCTCCGATTGTGCCCTTTCTGCTTAACAACAGCATAATCGGAAGCGTTGAATCGCGCATAATGCAGAAAAATGCGGTCCATGCGACTGCTGAGCGTCGGGCCTGTTGAAGGCCGTTTGACGCTCAGCAATCAACCTTCAACCTAGCCGCCAGCGAGCTTTTCGGCCTCAAACTCGATGGCCGCCTGATCGTCACCGGCAATCGCTCTCTCGAAAGCCGATAGGCGCTTGTAGATCGACATCAGTTCGACAATCGTCGTCCACGACATCACCAGGAACTGGAACGAATTTTCCACCCGCTGGAACGCCCGCAGGATCTGCTGCATGACCCCCAGTGTGACACCAGCACTGATGATGGTGGGACCGAGCGCGATATAGGGCAGAATGACCCCGGCCTGCAGGTAGGAATAGCGCACCACGTTGAAATACAGATAGTTGAGATAGAGGCGGAAATAGTTTTTGCGCACGTTGGAGAACAGTTCGGCCAGCGTCGGTGGTTGCGCCCGGTCCGCATTGTCCTCACCCAGAACCAGCTCCTTGCGGAAGGCGGCCTCGACCCGCTGGTTGCGGAATTCCAGCCCGGGCAAGCGCCAACCGGCCAGGCCCAGCAACGCCGTACCAATGATCGACCAGAGGATCGCCACAAACACCAATGCCTGTGAGACTTCCCCGACGATCGGCAATTCCTTCACATAGGACGACAGACCCCACAGGATCGGCAAAAATGCCAGTAAGGTCATGATCGCGTCAATGAAGCGCGAGCCCAGCGATTCCATGATCTTGGCAAACAGCATCGTATCTTCCTGGATACGCTGCGACGCCCCCTCGATGTGCCGCACCTTCGGCCAAAGCGATGTATAGTAGTCGTTCATCGCTGTGCGCCAGCGGAACACATAGTGCGACGTGAAGAAGGCGACCAGAACCGCCGTAATGATGAAGACGAAGGCAATCTGCAGGAAGGTCGCGAGCTGTGAATAATAGTCCGACGCCTGCACCGAATTCGGTTCGGCCAGCGCCTTTTGAACCGTGTCATAGAAGGTGCCGAACCATTTGTTGATCATCACGTCCAACTGCACCTGGAACCAGGTGGTGAAGACGATCAGCGCCGATCCGGCCACCGACCATTTGGCCCATTTGTGCGACGACTGACGCAACCAGATAACAACGAATACGCCGTAACAGATGGCGGTATATTCATACAGCCAAACCAGATTGGCATCCCAGCCGGTGAGGCTGGCAATGCCCAGCGGGTCCTGCCAGGCCTTCAATCCCAAATGCCAGCCAGCAATACACACGGCAGCCCAAAGGATGGCGGACAATAAAAAGCGTTTGGGATTGGGAAAGAAGGAATGGAACATGTCATTTGCCCTATTGGAGTGTGCCCGCGCGCGCATCCTTGGCGAGCGCAACGAGGCGAGGTCGTAATTCTTCGGCGGAGGAAAGCGGTGGATCAAACCAGACGCGCGCCACGTCGTCGTCCAGCGTCAGATCAAGGCCTTCCAGATCGATGCAGGCCAGCTTCCAGGCGCCGTCCTGTCGGTTGGCAAAAACCTGCGCGTAGAGTGAAACAGCATCCGCATGGTCATCGTTCATGTGCTCAACAGCGCCCTGCTCCATCTCCAGCAGCGCGTCGTCGGCGGGAGCGATCAGGTCGTCCCGGGTCATCGCATAGGCCTTGCCAAAGCCGCCATTGAAAGACGCGCCGTCCAGATTCAGCCGCCAAAAGGCAAAGTCGCCAAAGTCGACATACAGTTCGGCCTTGGGATGGCGGGCCAGAAATCGCGCCCGCAGTGCGTCGCGCTGCTTCGGGTCGACCTTGCTGGCGGTGCCAAACACGGTGATGCGCGGATGCGCCAGCGGGTCTCCCTTGCCGGGTTCGCCCAGCAGGATGGATGCTCGTGCGTCCTGCTCCAAGGCCCTGAAATGACCGGATAATTGGGAGATCAGAAACAACGGGTTTCCAGTTGCATCGCTGGCAACCGAAATACGGCTGGCCATGGGTGTGCCGGTTTCAGGATCGAGCGTCGCAAGGCTGCCGTGGCGGGCAGTGCGCAGAAATTGCTTCGCCGCACGCCGCGCGTCCTGGTCGACTGTTTGAAGAACGTCTTTACCTGTCACCTTGAAGTTGTGCCCTATGATCCACTTTGGCGAATGTCGCAGGTGGCTCTATGCACGTAAACCCTGGCAGGAAAGAGTCAGGTGGATAATTTTGTCACAATCCGCTTACCGAATTAAGCCTCATCGGGGCTTTCGATTGGCCGTCAAGCCGCGGCTTCAGCGGTTGACGTCTTCCTTCTGAAATAGTCCCAACCCAACCAGACCAGCGATACGGCAATGACCGCGAAATGGATCTGTGGATCCGAGGCCAACACCAGAACGGCCAGCGCCAATCGGACCAGGCAGTTCCAAAGCGGCAACGGCGCATAGTCATAGCGCGCCAGCGCACTGGCCATCAGATAAAGCGCCAACAGCAGCCGTGCCAGAAGCCAACTCAGCGGTCCCCACTGCACTTCGCCGGTATAGCCGGGCAGATACTTGATCTCGCTGCCCACGCTGGTGCTCGGATCGATCATCGCTGCCTCAATCACCAGGATCTCCGGGTACATGGCGAAGACAAACGGGATCACAAACATCACGATGCCGACGCGCACGGCGGCGAAGCCGGTCGTCATCGGCTCGGCCTTGGTGATCGTCGCCGCCGCAAAGGCCGCCAGCGCCACCGGCGGGGTGATGGCTGACGCCACGGCGAAGTAGAAGATGAACATATTGGCGGCGAACACCGATATGCCGAGACCGGCCAGAACCGGCCCCATCAGCAAGGCGACGTTGATATAGGCCGGCACCGCCGGCATCCCCATGCCAAGCAGCACGGCCAGCAACATGGTCACGAGCAGCGCCGCGAACTGGAACAGGGCCGAGCCTTCTGAACCAAGGTTGAGGCTCTGCAGCCACTGCAGCACATCCAGAGAAATGAAGAACGGCATGCCGGTGAATTTCAGGCAGAAGTCGATGATCGAAACCGCCAGGAACATCAGATAGAGCGTCGCGATCAGGGTGCCCGCCTCGGCAAATGATTCCAGCAGCTTGAACGGCCTGGCCCGCATCTCGGGATCGAGGAACAACAGGAAGATCAGCAGGAAGACGGCCCACCAGCCGGCACTGCCCGCATCGCCGGCAGCGTTCTGGATCAGCGACAGGAACCATGGCAGGCTCTGCACCTGACAGGCGCCGGATTCTGTAAAGATACGCTCGGCGCCCATCAGACCGCCGAACAGGCCGCAGCCAACGCTTTCCTTGGTGGTCAGCAGCAGGATCAAAATGACCAGGATCGGTGCGAAGATCATGATCAGGTTGAGAATGTCCTGACGCTCCATATGCATCTCATCGGTCAGTTCACCGATCGGCTGGATCTTCTGTTTGCGCGCCTGAAACACCACTGCCAGGAACAGGCACAGGAAATAAGCCACCGCCGGAAGCGCCGCAGCGATGATCACCTGGTTGTAGGGCACGCCGGTCAGCGCGGCCAAAATGAAGGCCGCAACCCCCATCACCGGTGGCATGATCGAGCCGCCCGAAGAAGCAGCCGCCTCCATGCCGCCGGCAAACACTTTGGAAAAGCCGCGCTTGATCATCATCGGGATTGTCAGCACACCGGTCGACAGGACGTTGACGATCGGGCCGCCGGATATGGTGCCGAACATGGCCGATGACACGATCGCCGCATGGGCCGGACCACCGGCCAATTTGCGGGTCCAGCGGAACGCCACCTTGATCAGCGAGCGCCCACCGGCCGAAGCGCCAAACAGTGCGCCAAGAATGAGGTACGGGAAAATCTCGTTGAGAATGATGTCCATGAACCGCCCGAGCAGGCCGGAGGCGTTGTTGACGAGTATGTCGTGCACCCGCGGTCGCCCATCCGATAGCAGGCGCGGTTCCCCGCCGATCTTGGTCACCAGATATTTGTTGATGTCTTCAACGCCGTAGAAATACCACACAAACACAGTGCCGATGGTGTAGGCGGCGACAAGGATCGCCACCAGAACCAGCGGCAGGCCCCAGACTTTGATGTTGTAGGCAAGAAACACGACAATCGCCAAACCGATGATCAGGACCAGCCAGGGACCGGTCGTGTTCAGACATTGGGGGTCGTCGACCGTCGTCGGTTCGGGCAGGCCGAACATGACGGCATTGTCTTTTTCGATCTGCAGACTTTCGGCGATCAAGCGGGCACGGTCGCCGGTGAACTGGTCGATGATGCAGACGGATTCAATTTCGGCCAGATAGGTCAGCGAAATGGTCAGCGCCATGACCACCAGCGCCACATCCATCGCCAGGCCAAATCCCCGTTTTGTCGGGCTTTGGTCCTTCCAGCCCCGCCACATGGAATGATGCAGGGCGACGATCAGCATCATTACGGCAAAGGCGAAGGGGTAATAATATTCAAACGGGAACTTGCGGATGATGAACTTGTCATTGCCGGTCAGATCCTGGGCCCATTGATCGAGCCCCGGAATGCCGGGCATGGCGTTGATCAGGCCGATGACCACCAATGCGATGGACATGATGAAAACCAGCTTGCTGGCTAAGCTCTTTTGCTCGGTTGCCGTGTCGGCTGTATCGGCCATGATGAAATCCTACCCCGCATAGTGTGAGAGGCCGCAACAGAGCTGCGGCCTCCCGTTGAATTCAGTTGGACTGGTCCACGGACTACGGCTTGGCGCAATCGGGAACCGTCATGCCGGCTTCTTCATAGGCGGCGACCGCACCAGGATGGTATTTCAGCGGCACCGCGCCACACAGACCAAAGCCGACGGAACCAACCCTGGTTGTCGCCATGTAAGGCGCCTTGGTGAGGAAGGTGTCGACATTGTCGAGCATCGCCTTGGTCAGCGCCTTGGCAGTGTCGAAGTCGATGCTGGCATTGACCACTTCAGCGCCAACCGTGGTTGGGCTGCGCCAAATGCCGTCCTCACTGACCACGGTCAGGCCATCGACCGGCGCAATGGTGCTCAGATCGAAGGTGATGCCAGCCGTGCCAGGGCTCTTGATGTATTTCTGCATGCGCTCACCTTCCCAAATGTCTTTCGGGATCGACCACAGTGTGATGTCGCCAGCAGCCAGTGCACGGGTGATGCGGGTGTCCGGGAAGGTGATCGGCAGCATCATGGCGTCAGCCGAACCATCGGTGATGGTTTTCGCCATCTGGCCCCAGTTCACCTGAATGCCCTTATAGTCCTTGCCGTCTTCAACGCCGCTGACCAGTTGTAGAATGCCGCGGTCATTGGTCAGAGCAGCACCACGTGGCGGGCCGTTCAGAATGGTCTTGCCGGCCACATCGCCCCAGCCCTTCACGCTTGAGCTGTTATAGGCATAGAGACCAAAGCCACCGTAGTTGAACGTGTAGAGAGCCTGCACATTCTTGATCAGTTCCGAACCTTTTTCAGCACCGAGCTTGGCGTAAGGGCCAGCGCCTTTCGACATCAGGAATGTCAAAATCAGCGGTGCGCCGGAAACGTCGGTCTTGCCCTCAGCGACGTTCTGCAGCGAATTGGTCAGCGTCTGGCTGTCGGCGACCTGCATGTTTGCCAGGCCGGCGGCTGAGGCGATCTCGGCCAATGTTGTGGTGGATGTGAATGGAACAGTGCCTGGAGGGCCTGTCTCAGCGGTCAAAATGGTCTGTGCCGACGCCGTCGACACAAGCAGGCTGGTGGCGAGGGCCAACAGCGCTCCGGTTTTCAAGTGTTTCATTTAGTCCTCCCTGACTAATTTTGTGCGCTCCCGGGGGAGCGGTATCGACACATTAACGCGTTCTTGGCGTCAAAAGGAACGTGCCAGCCCTTTGACGCATTGACTGATGTCTCTCATCGGCAATTTCCTACCCCACCGACGGGAGACGTTTTGGCCGATTTCCGCCGTCCCCATTCAGAGCGCAGCAGGAGGGTCGGCTGGAACTCTCCACCTGCCACTGTATCTAACCCTGCCGATCTGTCCATCGGCTGCGGGTGAGAATTCATTCGATTTGGGATCCTAAACATTGATTTGTTATCCGCATTATTGGAAATCCGAGCCAATGCCCCATTTTGCGGATCCTAAATGGCGGGGATGCACCGATGGGCCGGGTTGGCGGCGGCGGGCGGCGGTGATTGCGTGATGTAACCAGTCGCGATGGGACACGGTCTGATCGTGGGAGGAGGCCAATCAAATTTAGACTCAATTAAAAATAGATACGAACTATTTAAATTTATACACCCAGTCAAAATATAAATGTTATATAAATATCTCCTCTAAATCTCGTTTTATATAAGTGCCGTGGGAAAATATAATTTTTAAATATACCCTCGTTTGATCATTCTGTACCAACGGGGGGAATTGAATGACCGTCGCCCAACAGCAGCAGGTTCTGCGCGCTCAGATCTGGAAGATCGCCAATAAAGTGCGCGGCGCGGTGGATGGCTGGGACTTCAAGCAATATGTGCTGGGCACCCTGTTCTACCGCTTCATCAGCGAGAATTTTGCCGCCTATATGGAAGCCGGCGATGCCAGCGTCACCTATGCGACGATCGCCGACGACATCATCCCGGCGGACCTCATCGACGACGCGATCAAGGTCAAGGGCTATTTCATCTATCCCAGCGAGCTGTTTGCCAATGTCGCCCGCACGGCCCACAGCAATGACGGCCTGAACACCGATCTGCGCAGGATCTTCGACGCCATTGAGGCATCAGCCAGCGGTTATGAATCAGAGCAGGACATCAAGGGCCTGTTTGCCGACTTTGACACCACCAGCAACCGCCTTGGCACCACCGTCAAGGACAAGAACAACCGTCTCGCGGCGGTGCTCAAGGGCGTGGCCGGGCTGGAATTCGGCGCCTTTGAAGGCAGTCAGATTGACCTGTTCGGCGATGCCTATGAATTCCTGATCTCCAACTATGCGGCCAATGCCGGCAAATCAGGCGGTGAATTTTTCACCCCCGCCCATGTCTCCAAACTGATCGCCCAACTGGCCCTGCACGGTCAGCAGCGGGTCAACAAGATCTATGACCCGGCCTGCGGCTCCGGTTCGCTGCTGCTGCAGGCGCGCAAGCATCTCGACGACCACGCCATTGAGGACGGCTTCTTCGGACAGGAAATCAACCACACGACCTACAGGCCCCACATGCGATTCCGCAGCTTTATCTGTTCGATGAAATTGCGGCTCGTGGCGTTGGCGCTTGGCCCTTTGCAATTACCCTGGCCACGTATGGCGCAGGCAAGGGCACACGCGCGGTTTTCGTGGTTCAGTCCTCATCGATGCTGAACAACCTGGGCAAAAATGCCCGCGATGAAATCCTGAACAGTTCAACGACGCAGATTTACAAAGCCATCCGTGAAGTGTCCGAGGCTGAACGTCTTTCCCGCACGATCGGAGAAACCACGATCGAGCGGCCAGACTTCCGCACGAACATGGACGCACGGATTGGCAGCATGGACGCCATGCGCGCGGTGCAGCAGGGCAAGATCATGCCATCAGATGCAGGCCGTATCTTGGCTGAGAAACAGGCATATTTGCAGCATATGACCAAGGATCGTCGCCGGGTTTTCACGCCGGACGAGATCATTGCCATGTCATCCGGCAATTGCCTGGTATGGATGCCAGGTGATGTTGAGCGCCCGATGTTGCTTAATGTCCCGCACTATTGGCAGCGCCGGGATCTTGCTGGCCGGTTCCTGAAGGATCCGGATCTGAAGAATTATCCGGACCATGTGGTTGAGATTAATCACCGTGGCCGACAGGTCTTGGCCAATATCATCACTGAACCCACCCCAGACGAATTGCAGCACTTGGCGCAGTACGGATCCCATTGGCGTTACGTCCAGGGATACCGTCCGCGCTTGCCTCGCTTTGCACGCTAGGAGTTAAGCCGATGACAAAAGACAGCAGCACAGCTTTCAATGCTGGCGCCGGATCTCAGACGGTTACGAAGGACGGTTTGAAGCAAGCTGAACAGAACCGCCCTACCCCCAATGTTGAGCTTCACTACACCATTGGCGGCGCGACGGAGGCCGCCGTTCATTCCAATCAGGAAGCTGAACGGAATTATGCGATCAACAGCGGCTATCGCACGCTCTACGCGGCTTCAGATAACATGCAGCATGATTATGCCTCTGTGTCGAAGGAAGGCGTCACACGGGCGATATTTCAGGCGCAGGCGGCTGGTAAAACGCAGTCCCCTGCCCCGATTCCGGAGCAGGACAATCAGCAGCGTGTGAAGCCCGAATTTAAGCAATCTGCGGAACCGCAGAAACATACAACATATGCGCAGCAGCAGCGTAAAGCTGCGGCCCAGGCCCCTGCGCATACGCTTGACTATACGAGGTGACGGCCATGGATCAGCAGATGCAAGAAATCGAGTTCTACGCAAAATTCTGTCAGCACTTATCCGAGGAACAAGGCATTCCAGCATGGGAAGTCGCGCTGAATTTTTCGGCCATGCGCAAGGATGAAAACGGCGACCTATACGAGCCGGTGCATCATGGGAAACGTGGCCAGTTCTGGTTTGATGTTGCCGAGCACATCAAGCCGGACCTGGTGCAGTTTGAGACACCCGAAGACGAAGAAGAATTCATCGAATGGATGCGGGAGCGATTTTTCAATGACGAGTGATAACGACAAACCGGAGCGCATGACCAAGCAGGATTACAAAGCCCACCTGAAGGACATGCACGATAAGTTTGAAGAAAAAGGTTGGAACGCCAACGACCGGAAAGATTACATGACTGCCCGTGCTGTGTTCGATCATGCCGCTCAGAATGGCGATAAGCGGGAAGCCCCTGAAGACATGCAGCAAGGGGATCCTGATTATGCCGAGATGCTGCGGCGTGAAGCAGCAGCAGCATTCGTGCGTGACGTCTTCCGGATCCGCTGATCTTTCTATCAATAAGGCCAAGTTCCGATTTGAGAGGCACTCGTGATATACGAGATGCTCTGGTTACGCCAAAACGGATCCAGGAAGTACAAGGAATTATTTTTGGAAGCAGGTCAGTTGGGCACCTGTCAACATGACCTAGAAATCAGACCATTTGTCTTCCTTGAGCGCGGCACTGCCTACTGTTTTAGGGATAGATGCCATAGGTCTGCCCGATTTGCTTTCCTCGACGCTCTTCAGCTTGGTGACTTTTTCATCATTGTTTGGTTTTGAGTCAACTGTTTCTTTCTCTTCTGACGGTCCACTTGAACCAAATGACATCTTAAATGAACTGAGTAGGGCTGATAGGGAGCCAACTTCATTATTCAAACTTTGGCTGGACGCCGTTGTTTCTTCGGCCATACAAGCGCTCTGTTGAGTGTCATGGTCGATCGAGTTGATTGATTTATTGATTTCTTCCAGCCCAACGGCTTGTTCCGACGAAGCTGCCGTAATCACGCCGACATGCTCGGCAACCTCTGAGACAGATGCGACAATTGCATCCAAGGCTTCACCGGTACGATCCACTAGTTCAACGCCAACTTCGACATGCTCACCAGATTTGGTGATCAGGTCCTTAATCTCTCGTGCTGCTGTGGCAGAACGTTGAGCAAGTTCGCGTACTTCCTGGGCAACAACCGCAAAACCTCTACCTGCTTCGCCTGCTCTTGCGGCCTCGACTCCTGCATTGAGGGCGAGAAGGTTTGTTTGAAATGCAATTTCATCGATTACATTAATGATATTTGATATTTCTTGCGAAGAGCTTCGAATTTCGGACATTGCGGAGACCGCTTCTCGTACCACGTCTTGCGACTGTGTTGCGGATGCTTTTGTCTCCGTCACGAGTTGGCCAGCTTCCTTAGTTCTTTCAGCCGATGTTTTTAGGTTAACAGTCATTTCCTCAACAGCCGCTGCTGTTTTTTCCAGTGAAGTTGCTTGCTTTTCAGTTCTTTCCGACAATTGATGTGAAGCAGAACTGATCTCTCCTGCTCCGCCTTTGATACTATTGGTGCTCTGACCGACTTGAATTAGCGCCTGTTCCAAGTCGCTAATTGATCTATTGAAATCATCTTTCAGATTTACATACACTTCTGGCAGCTCTTCGCTAATACGGTAGGAAAGGTCCTTTTCCGCAATTTTCGATAGTGCTGCGCCGAAACTAGAGAGAACCACGTCGCGTTCAGAACCAATGGCTGCTTCTTCAGCTTGCCGACGCCGCTCTTCGGCCTCCACTTTTTGCACCTCTTGATCACGAACCAACTCTTGGTTCCGTACAGCATTGTCTTTGAAGACCTGCACTGCAGACGCCATTTCCCCAATCTCGTCGGTTCGTCCAACGCAGGGAATTTCAATGTCATTGTCACCGTTGGCCAATTGATCCATGGCCTCTGTCATATCTGCAATCGCGCCCCCAATATTACGGCTCAACCAAAGACCAAGTCCGACGGCCAGGGATAGAATAATCAAAGCGCCCACACCCAAAGATCCGAGGGAAAATGCATGGATCATCTCCTTCGTCGCACTGCGTTCAACCAGCAATTGCCGTTCCGCAGTTTCAAATTCGGCGTGAGCTACACGGATAGCGTCCATCATAGCTTTGCCTTTGCCAGATGCTTCAATCTGTCTGGCTTGATCGAGCGTCTGGGGATTTGAGCCGAGCGAGATTTCCGGTGCAACAACTTCCTTAAGCCAGGAGTTGGAGCCTTCCCCAATCCTGCGCAACCTTTCCTGTTGTGCAGGATTGTCGGAGGTTAGCGTGAGGAGTTGGGAGAGTTTTTCGTCAAACGCCTTTCTGCCCAAGTGATATGGTTCAAGAAACTTCTTGTCTCCTGAAACCAGAAAGCCTCTAACACCAGTTTCCTGATCGACGATTGCTGCAATTAACGCGCCCGAGTGGTCAAGAACATTGTAAGTATGCGTATTCCAACTATCAGCATTTTCCTGCTTAACGAATCCGAAAACAGAAATTGCCGACACAATCAAAAACACACTGACGATTGCCCCAAAAGAGAGCATAATTTTTTTGGCTACTGAAGCATGGTGCAACATGAATCCCCCTGGTTGCTGCAAATACAACTAGATCTAAAGTTGAAAATTCTGGGAAGAAACATCAGCGAACTGGCCATTGGCCATCGGCATTACTTCATGAATGCGTAACTTGCGTTGTATCGCCAGGCTTTTTCTGTCTCAAAGATGGTTAACTTTCAGTTAAATCCCAACCTGCGATCCTGAGAATCCGCATCGAGCGATGGTTCGACAAGATCAAATGCTCAGGGTAACTGGCAAGCCGATAAGAAATTTAAAATCCCAATGCCTATCACCGGCATGGAGGCGTAGTTTCCTCATCCAGCATACGATTTGATTTTCTAGATAATGTTGGGTTCAGAGCTTTCAGACCGAAGTCTCATAGTT
>JABSRX010000095.1 GCA_013214695.1 Rhizobiaceae bacterium
TCAAGCAGGTCGAGTTCGACATCATGTATGGCGAAGGCGTTTCGCGCATGGGTGAATTGATCGATCTGGGTGTAACGGCCGGCATCGTTGAGAAGTCGGGGGCCTGGTTCTCCTATGACAGTGTGCGGCTGGGGCAGGGGCGTGAAAACGCCAAGACCTTCCTGCGCGAAAATCCGGAAGTGGCCCAGACGATTGAGACGGCGATCCGCCAGAATGCTGGCTTGATCGGTGAGAAATTGCTCGATGAGCCAACCGGTCAGGACGAAGAGGGCACCGATCCGGAACTCGACAGCGGCCTGGCTGGCTGAACTTACCAGCAGGTTTGAATTTAAGAGAGCGCGGGGCAGTCAACTGCTTCGCGCTTTTGCTTGTGCCAATGCGAGTGTAAGGCGCCATTTGGTCCTGGACAGGCGATCTTGCAGCCGTGATTTTGATCCCGCACGACGTGCATCGGCGCCATGGGACAATTTATCGCCACTTATCGCCGCTTGTCGCCGCTGCGGCAATTGGCGTGATCGGGCATTTACCCGCTATTGGCTGTTGAATTTTGCCGCCGAAACTGGTCAAAGCCTAACCGCAAGCTCCAAATTTATTTTTCAGAGGAACCAGCCAGCCATGAGCGGTGTAAACGAAATCCGATCCACCTTTCTCTCTTACTTTGAGAAGAACGGTCACGCGGCGGTGGCGTCCTCTCCTTTGGTGCCGCGCAACGACCCGACCCTGATGTTCACAGCGGCCGGCATGGTGCAGTTCAAGAACCTGTTCACCGGTCTGGAAACCCGCGACTATACCCGCGCCGCCACATCGCAGAAATGCGTGCGCGCCGGCGGCAAGCACAACGATCTCGACAATGTTGGCTATACGGCACGCCACCACACCTTCTTTGAAATGCTCGGCAACTTTTCGTTCGGCGATTATTTCAAGGAAACCGCCATTGAACTGGCGTGGAACCTGCTGACCAAGGAATATGGCCTCGACGCCAAGAAACTGTTGGTCACCGTCTATCACAACGATGACGAAGCATTTGATCTGTGGAAGAAGATTGCCGGCCTGCCGGATGAGAAGATCATCCGCATCGCCACCAGCGACAATTTCTGGGCCATGGGGGATACCGGCCCATGTGGTCCGTGTTCAGAGATCTTCTTCGACCATGGCGATCATATCTGGGGTGGCCCTCCGGGAAGCCTTGAAGAAGATGGCGATCGTTTCGTTGAAATCTGGAACCTCGTCTTCATGCAGTTCGAGCAATTGTCGTTGGAAGAGCGCATCAACCTGCCAAAACCGTCGATCGACACCGGCATGGGCCTGGAGCGCATTGCCGCCGTCTTGCAGGGCACCCATGACAATTACGAAATCGATCTGTTCCAGGCGCTGATCCGGGCAAGCGAAGAGGCCACTGGCGTTGAATCAGATGAAAAGACCGGTCCGAGCCATCGTGTGATTGCCGACCATTTGCGGGCATCCGGTTTCCTGATTGCTGATGGCGTGCTGCCATCGAATGAAGGCCGTGGCTATGTGCTGCGCCGCATCATGCGCCGTGCCATGCGTCATGCCAGCCTGCTGGGCGCACAGGAGCCCCTGTTGTGGAAACTGGTGCCGGCGCTGACCGGTCAGATGGGCGCTGCCTATCCGGAACTGACGCGCAATGAATCGCTGATCGTCGAAACCCTGAAGCTGGAAGAGACCCGCTTCCGCAAAACCCTGTCGCGCGGTCTCGATCTGCTCGACACGGCGTCGAAGGACTTGAAAGCCGGCGACAGTCTGGACGGGCAGACCGCATTCAAACTCTATGACACCTACGGCTTCCCGCTCGATCTGACCCAGGACGCGCTGCGCCGTCGCGACATTCAGGTGGATGTCGACGGCTATAATGACGCCATGGAACGCCAGAAAGCCGAAGCCCGTGCTTCCTGGACGGGTGCCGGCGATGCTGCCGAGGAAGCCATCTGGTTCCAGCTACGCGAAGAACATGGCGCAACCGAGTTTCTTGGCTACGACACCGAACAGGCAGAGGGTGCCATCCTCGCCATGGTCCGCGACGGCGAAGTGGTCGACGGGGCCAAGGCCGGTGACGACGTGTCCGTTATTCTCAACCAGACGCCGTTTTATGGCGAGTCTGGTGGTCAGATGGGCGACGCCGGTGAAATGCGGATTGGTGAAGCCATTGTCGACATTTCCGATGTGAAGAAAAAGGGCGATGGCCTGTTCGTCCATATCGGCAAGGTGCGCGAGGGCGACATCAAGGTCGGCGACGGTGCCCAGTTGGAAGTCGCCCATGAGCGCCGCTCCAAACTGCGCTCCAACCATTCCGCCACCCATCTGGTCCATGAAGCGCTGCGCCAGGTGCTCGGCGATCATGTGGCCCAGAAGGGTTCGCTGGTCGCACCGGAGCGCCTGCGCTTTGACTTTGCCCATCCAAAGCCCGTCGCGGCTGAAGAGATGGAGCAGGTGGACGCCATGAGCAATGCCTTCGTGCTGCAGAACAGCGACGTTTCGACGACGCTGATGGCCGTCGACGATGCCATCGAACTCGGCGCCCAGGCCCAGTTTGGTGAAAAATACGGCGAAGAGGTGCGTGTGGTCTCGATGGGCCTCAAGGACGACGGCAAGCCGTGGTCGCTGGAACTGTGCGGCGGCACCCATGTGCGCCAGACCGGCGATATCGGCCTGGTGACGATTTTGAGCGAAAGCGCTGTGTCTTCCGGCGTGCGCCGCATTGAAGCCCTGACCGGCGATGCGGCCCGCACCCATCTTCAGGAACAGGATGCCAAGTTGAAGCAGGCTGCCGCTGCCTTGAAGGCCTCACCGGCAGATGTACCGGCCCGCGTTGCGGCGCTGCTGGACGAACGCAAGAAGCTGGAACGTGAACTGGCCGACGCCAAGAAACGCCTCGCCATGGGCGGCGGCGGCAGCGGCGGCGGTGACGGTGCCGCCGCAACGGGTGGCGATGTGGCCAAGCAGATTGGCGACATTTCCTTCATTGGCCGCGTTGTGGAAGGCATTTCGCCGCGTGATCTGAAAGGCCTGGTCGATGAAGACAAGGCCCGGCTTGGTTCCGGCATTGCGGCGATTGCCGCCAAATCGGAAGATGGTAAGGCGGCCGTGGTCGTTGGCGTGACCGATGATCTGACCGAAAAATATGATGCGGTGCAGCTGGTGCGCATCGCCTCGGCTGCGGTTGGTGGCAAGGGCGGTGGCGGGCGTGCCGACATGGCCCAGGCCGGCGGACCCGACGGCGACAAATGCGCCGCAGCTCTGGAAGCCATCGAGGCCGAACTGGCTGGCTAGCAAAGCAAAGATCAAAAACAAAAAAGGCCCGGACAGATCCTGCCCGGGCCTTTTTTTTGTTCAATCGAGCTGAGGCTTAGCTCATGGCCTTCTGCAGGTTCTCGTCGACCTTGTCGAGGAAGCCTGTTGTCGACAGCCAAGGCTGATCCGGGCCGATCAACAGCGCCAGGTCCTTGGTCATGTGGCCNCTCTCGACGGTGTCGATGCAAACCTGTTCCAGGGTTGTGGCAAATTTGGCCAGTTCGGCATTGTCGTCCAGCTTGGCGCGGTGGGCCAGACCACGGGTCCAGGCAAAGATCGAGGCGATCGAGTTGGTCGATGTTTCCTCGCCTTTCTGGTGGGCGCGGTAGTGACGGGTCACGGTGCCGTGGGCGGCTTCCGATTCAACGGTCTTGCCATCCGGGGTCATCAGAACAGAGGTCATCAGGCCGAGTGAGCCAAAACCCTGAGCCACGATGTCGGACTGGACGTCGCCGTCGTAGTTCTTACAGGCCCAGACATAGCCACCGGACCATTTCAGCGCGGCTGCCACCATGTCGTCGATCAGGCGGTGCTCATACCAGATACCGGCTTCCTTGAACTTGGCTTCAAATTCTTCTTCGAAGATCGCCTGGAAGATGTCTTTGAACTGACCGTCATAGGCTTTCATGATGGTGTTCTTGGTTGACAGGTAGACCGGAACACCGCGCTGCAGGCCGTAGTTGAGCGAGGCGCGGGCGAAGTCCTTGATGGATTCATCCAGGTTGTACATGCCCATGGCAACACCGGAAGCCGGGGCGTCGAACACGTCGTAGTCCTGGGTGGTGCCGTCTTCGCCGACAAATTTCATGGTCAGCTTGCCGGGACCCGGAAAGCGGAAGTCCGTGGCGCGGTACTGGTCACCAAAAGCGTGACGGCCAACGATGATCGGCTGGGTCCAACCTGGCACCAGGCGTGGCACGTTCTGCATGATGATCGGCTCGCGGAAAATCACGCCGCCCAGAATGTTGCGGATCGTGCCATTAGGCGAACGCCACATTTTCTTCAGGCCGAATTCTTCAACGCGCTGCTCATCGGGAGTTATGGTCGCGCATTTCACGCCAGCGCCGTATTTCTTGATGGCGTTTGCGGAATCGATTGTGATCTGGTCGTCGGTATCGTCACGCGCCTGGATGCCCAGGTCGTAGTATTTCAAATCGATATCCAGATAGGGATGGATCAGCTTGTCCTTGATGAACTGCCAGATGATGCGAGTCATTTCGTCGCCATCGAGTTCGACAAGCGGATTTTCAACCTTAATTTTGCTCATTAATCGTACTTTCCATTTCAAGAGTCGTTCTGCGCGCGCGGCAATGCGTGCACGACGGGTAACCATTTTGATCTGATTGGGGCGTCTATATCATTGTCTCAGCGGAAGGCAAATCTTGCCAGCGGTTCAGGCGCCTGTTCAGGGGCGAATTGAGGGGAAAAGCGGGTTCTCTACCCCTAATTGCCTAGGAATGCCCCAACTTCCTAGGACGGAATGAGACGGGCCCGAGACAGGTCGATCAGAACGCCGTCCAACTCGCGCTTGGGAATGGGCCAGGCCGAACGGATCGCCGACTGAAACGAGGTGGTGCGCCATTGGCGGGTCATGGTCACCAGGCCGGTCTGATTCTGTATCGCCACGACAACGGCGATCTGCCCGACATTGCGATCGCGCGAATAGTTGCCACAGGCGACCACCTGCATGATCCGCGACGGGGACCTGTCGACCAGGAAGGCCTGGGTGTTGCTGGGGCTGCAGATCGACACAAACTGCTGGCCCACCAACCGGGCATGCTGCTCCAGAGATCGTACCGGCCCATTGTGCCCGATCACGGTGAACAGGTTTTCCCAGTCGTCAAATTTCTCGGCCCGCGGCACCATGCGCATTTGGTAGATGTTGTTGCGGGTCGCGGTTTCCATGCGCGATTCCTCAGCCGGCGCAGCACCGCTGGAATAGCGCGACCAGACGGGCATGGGATGAACCAGGAAGTTATTGAAAATGCGCACCCGACCATTTTGCGAGCGCGGTGTCGGCTTAGAAGGCGAGGGCGCCAACAGATCCGACAAGGTGCCGAGATCATCACTGGCAAGTGCCGAATGGCTGGATGGGATCACGAGACCGGCGGCGATCAGGCAGACGCTGGCGAGTTTTCGAAGTGTCGGGTGCTTTCTCAAGGGACCGGATCAGTTTATAGCGACGGGAACAAAACCTCTATCGCACAACAATTGGAGTAAGCAATGGCCGGGACGGATCGTCGCCAAAAGTTGATCATGGATGGGCCCGTGATCATTTTGGTCAATCCCCAGTTGGGCGAGAACATTGGTGCATCGGCCCGGGCCATGGCCAATTTCGGTCTGGCCGAGCTGCGCCTGGTCGACCCGCGCGACGGTTGGCCCAATGAGGTGGCGCGGGCCAATGCGGCCAAGGCCGACCACATCATCGACGGCGTCCAGGTGTTCGACACGCTGGAAGAGGCGCTCGCCGATCTGAATTTTGTCTATGCCACCACCGCCCGGCAGCGAGAGATGCTGAAGCCGGTGCGCGATCCGGCGACCGCCTGCGCAACCCTTCGTCAGCGTCATGGGCACGGCGAGCGGGTTGGCATCCTGTTTGGCCGTGAACGCTGGGGGCTGGAAAGCGTCGAAGTGGCCCTGGCCGATGAAATCGTCACCTTTCCGGTCAATCCGGCTTTTGCCTCACTCAATATCTCCCAGGCCGTGCTGCTCATGAGCTATGAATGGATGCGCACCGGAGACGCGGAACTACCGATTTCAGAGCCGCCCAGCCTGCCGGCCCGCAAGGAGGACCTGTTCGGCCTGTTTGATCATCTCGAAGGCGTTCTGGACCGCGAAAACTATTTCCGGCCGCCGCACAAGCGCGCCACGATGGTCGAAAACCTGCGCAATATCTTTCAAAAAGCCGAACTCTCGCAGCAGGAGATCCATGCGCTGCGCGGCGTGGTCGCGACTCTGGAAGGCCGCAAGACACGGCCGCGCAAGGACCGTCAGCCGCCCAAGAACGACCCAACGCCCAAAGCGGCGAAGGCGGCGAAGGCGGCGAAGGCACCGAAGAGCTGATCGTTACATTGAGCGTCAGTTGGCCTTCAGCCAGGTCAGAACAACATCGGCGCTTTGGTCCGGCGGGAAGACCGGGTAGAAGCTCTTGACGATTTTGCCGTCGCGGCAAACCAGGCTGAGACGCTTCAACAGCCGCATGCCCTCCACCTCCATGCTGGGCAGGTTCATGGCATCGCGGAAAGCGCCATCGCTGTCCGACAGCAGCGGGAAGGGTAGGTGCAGCCTGTCCGCCGCCTCCTTTTGATAATCGCTCGTTTGGGCCGACAGGCCAAACACGTGATCGCCGCCGGCCGATTTCAGTTCCCCATGCAGATCCCGAAAGCTGCAGGCCTGCGGCGTGCAGCCGCGGGCGCCGGGGATCATGTCCCAACCATCCGGCAGCGCAACATCGGGGCGGCCGGTCATCGGATAGATGAACACGATGGTCGTGCCATCGAGCGCTGAAAGATCAACACTTGTACCGTCTGTCGCCGCCAATGGCATGCTGGCCAGGGCGCTGCCGGGCAGGTGATCGGCGGCTCCGTCATCATCGGGACTGGGAATGGCGCTCCAATCCACCTGCAGCAAATTTGCTTGATTGTTGTCGGCCATGTTCCTGCCCTCTTGTTTTGCGACACCGAATGCGGTTTTAAGTTGCATCAGACTTTTTCGGGCGAATCCGCCCCAACGGCGGGCCTAGACTGGGCCATTTTCCATCATGTTACTATCCAAATATTTCATTCCTGTGTTGAAGGAAGCACCCCGCGAAGCTGAGATCGTCTCGCACAAGCTGATGTTGCGCGCGGGCATGATCAAACAGCAGTCGGCGGGCATCTATTCGTGGCTGCCCCTGGGCCTGAAGGTGATGCGCAAGGTTGAGCAGATCGTGCGCGAAGAGCAGAACCGCGCGGGTGCTGTCGAAATCCTCATGCCGACCATCCAGTCGGCCGATTTGTGGCGCGAAAGCGGCCGTTATGACGACTACGGCAAGGAGATGCTGCGCATCACCGATCGCCATGAGCGCGACATGCTGTTTGGACCGACCAATGAGGAAATGGTCACCGACATCTTCCGCAGCCATGTGAAAAGCTACAAGGACCTGCCGCTGAACCTCTATCATATTCAATGGAAGTTCCGTGACGAGGTGCGGCCGCGGTTCGGCGTCATGCGCGGTCGCGAGTTCCTGATGAAGGACGCCTATTCCTTCGATCTCGACGAAGCCTCATCCCGTGCCGCCTATTACCGCATGTTCGTGTCGTATCTGCGCACATTTGACCGTTTGGGCGTCAAGGCGATCCCGATGCGGGCCGATACCGGTCCGATTGGTGGCGATCTGTCCCACGAATTCCTGATCCTGGCGGATACCGGCGAAAGCGAGGTCTTCTGCCACGGCGATTACATGAAGCTGAATGTACCAGGTGCCGGCGTCGACTATGACGACGACGCGCTGATTTCCGGCATTGTCGACGACTGGACCCGGGCCTATGCGCGCACCGATGAAATGCACGACGAAGCACTGTGGTCGCAGGTGGCCGCCGACGACCAGATGAACGCGCGCGGCATTGAAGTCGGGCATATTTTCCACTTTGGCCAGAAATATTCCGAGCCGATGGGCGCGAAGGTTACTGGCCCCGACGGCAAGGACGTGCCGGTCTATATGGGTTCCTACGGCATTGGCCCGAGCCGCGTCGTGGCGGCGCTGATTGAAGCCGGCCATGACGACAACGGCATTATCTGGCCGGCCTCCGTGGCGCCGTTCGACGTGGGCCTGATCAATCTGCGTTCGGGTGACGAGCGCACGGATGCGGCCTGTGGCGACATCTATCAGACGCTGANCAATGCCGGTTTCGACGTGCTTTACGACGATACCGACAACCGGGCAGGGGGCAAATTTGCCCTGGCCGATCTGATCGGTCTGCCGTGGCAGTTGATCATTGGCCCACGCGGCCTCGACAATGGCGAGGTGGAACTGAAAAACCGCGCGACGGGCGCGCGCGAATCCATTAGTCAGGAAGCAGCGATCAACAAACTGACCGCATGGCAGGCTGAAACAAAGGCGCGCTTTGGTGGCTGACACGCAGATTTCCGACGCATCGGCGGCGAAAACGCCCACAAGCCGGGTCGCTTTGCCCGGCTCGACCAAGCCGTTTTCGCGGTTTGAGTGGATGTTGGCACGGCGCTATCTGGGCAGCCGACGCAAGGAAACCTTCATTTCGGTGATTTCGGTCATCTCCTTCATCGGCATCATGCTGGGCGTAATGACGCTGATCATCGTGATGGCTGTGATGAACGGGTTCCGCACCGAGCTGCTGGACCGGATCCTGGGTATTAATGGCCATCTGATCGTGCAGCCGGTGCATTCCCCGCTGACCGACTATGACGCGGTGGCCAAACGCCTTGAGGGCATTGAGGGCGTCACGCTCGCGCTGCCGCTGATTGAGGGCGAGGTGCTGGCGTCTGGCGGACGTGGTGGCAATGGTGCCCGGGTGCGTGGCATGCGGGAAGCCGACCTGAAGCGATTGCCGGCGGTCGGTACGAATGTCATTGAAGGCACGCTGGACGGGTTCGATGAATCCGAAGGTGTCGCCATTGGGGTCAATATGGCCACCAATCTCGGCCTCGCACTGGGCGATTTCATCACCCTGATCACCCCGGATGGCAACCAGACGGCATTTGGCGTGTCGCCGCGGGTCAAAGCCTATCCGGTGGTCGCGATCTTCAAGATGGGCATGTCGGAATATGACAACATCTTCGCCTTCATGCCGTTGGAGGAAGCGCAGCTTTACTTCAACCAGGAGGGCCAGGCTTCGGTGATCGAGGCCTTTGTCGAAGATCCTGACAATGTGGTGGAGATGACCCGCCGGGTCGAGGAGGGCGTCGAACGCTCGATCTATGTCACCAACTGGCAGCAACGGAACACGACCTTCTTCCAGGCGCTGGAAGTTGAACGCAACGTGATGTTCCTGATTTTGACGCTGATATTGCTGGTGGCGGCGCTGAACATCATTTCCGGCCTGTTCATGCTGGTGAAGGACAAGGGCGGCGATATTGCCATCCTGCGCACCATGGGCGCGACGCGCGGCTCGGTCATGCGGGTGTTCCTGATCACCGGGTCCAGCATCGGCGTGTTCGGCACACTGGCCGGCTTTGGGCTGGGCATTGTGTTCGTGCAAAACATCAACAGCATCAAGGAATTCATCACCTGGATCAGCGGCGCCAATGTGTGGGATCCGACAGTGCGCTTTTTGAGCGAAATTCCAGCCCGCCTGGACTTCACGGAAACGGTGCTGGTCGTGCTGATGGCCCTTGGTCTGTCGCTGCTGGCGACCATCTTCCCGGCCTGGCGCGCGGCACGTCTCGATCCGGTGGAGGCGCTGCGCTATGAGTAATGCGGTGCTGCAGATGCAGGGGATCAATCGGACCTATGGTGAAGGCAAACATGCGCTGACCATTCTCGATGATGCCGAACTGTCGATCAGCCGCGGTGAATTGGTGGCCCTGGTGGCACCGTCCGGCGCCGGTAAGTCTACATTGCTGCACCTGGCCGGCCTGTTGGAACGCCCGGACGCCGGCAGCCTGTCGATTGGCGGTGTCGAGTGTGGA
Source organism: Rhizobiaceae bacterium (assembly GCA_013214695.1). GTDB lineage: Bacteria > Pseudomonadota > Alphaproteobacteria > Rhizobiales > Rhizobiaceae > Pseudahrensia. The sequence continues at coordinate 9,955 of JABSRX010000095.1, forward strand.
CAGTTGAATGACAACCACCGCACCCGCATGCGGCGGCTCGATATCGGCTTTGTCTACCAATTCCACCATCTGTTGCCGGAGCTCGATGCCCGGGAAAACGTGGCGCTGCCGCAGTTGATCGCCGGTTGCAGCCCGTCGCAGGCCAATGAACGGGCGGACGTGTTGCTCGATCATCTCGGCATCGCCAAACGCGCCAGCCATCGCCCATCGGAATTGTCCGGCGGTGAGCAGCAGCGTGTCGCCATTGCCCGGGCCGTGGTCAACCAGCCGAAAGTGCTGTTGGCGGATGAGCCAACGGGCAATCTCGATCCGTCCACATCGGACCTGGTGTTTGACGCGCTGACCGATCTGGTGCGCTCCACCGGACTGGCCGCCTTGATCGCCACCCACAACCACGATCTGGCGGCCCAGATGGACCGCACCGTGACGATCAGAGACAACAAAATCGTGCCTTTGACGTAGCGTCGGCCGTGCGCCCATCCACAGTCATGACCATTAACCATGTATGAGAACATATGTGGAACATTGTTGACGAATGTAAAAAAGAACATAAGATGAACATCAGAAATTGAGGCGCTAATTCAGCACCTTGCCAATGGTATCAGTAGGATGGTTTCATGTCTCTTCTCGCCCGCAACGTCTTTTCCGCAATCTCCATGTCACTTTTTCTGTTCATGATCTTCACATGGGCCACCATTCTGTCCGCTGCCTGACTTGTTTGGCCCCTTGGCTGGGGTCAATATTGGACAAATTGAGTCTCAGGGACCGATGCGGTCGAAAGAGGGAATTTGTCCAAACGCGATGAAATGAACGCGGCGCTGGCAGCGCCCGTCAACAGCCAGGCGACGCAACCCGCCAAACCCTTTGTGCACCTGCATGTGCATTCGGCCTTTTCGCTGTTGGAAGGGGCCATTCCGCTGGCCTCGCTGATTGATATGGCCAGCGACGACGATCAGCCGGCGCTCGCGGTGACCGATCGCAGCAACCTGTTTGGGGCGCTCGAATATTCCGAAAAGTCTTTCGGCAAAGGCCTGCAGCCGATTGTTGGTTGCACGTTGGAAGTCGATTTCGAGCCGCAGCAGTCGGGCGACGAGAAGGATTATGCCCGCGCCCAGAGCTCGCAGCAGGCGATGCAGGCGCTGCCTATTCTGGTTCTGCTGGCCGCCAATGAGGAAGGCTATGCCAATCTCGCCAAGCTGGTCAGCCTGGCCTATCTGGATGGCGAGGCCACGTCGCGTTCCTGCATTCACATCGATCATCTGAAACAACACGGCGCCGGGCTGATCGTGCTGACCGGTGGGCCGACGGGCGCATTGGACATGCCATTGAAGGCCGGACAAGCCGCCGACGCGGTGGCCCGGCTGTCGCAACTGAAGCAGATCTTCGACGATCGCCTCTATATCGAATTGCAGCGCCACCAGGGTTACTCCAAGGCCTTTGAGGGCCAGAAGATCGATCTGGCCTATGAGCATGACCTGCCGCTGGTCGCCACCAATGAAGTCTATTTCGCCAAACGGGCCGACTACGAGGCGCACGATACACTGATCTGTATCGCCGAAGGGCGCATGGTGGTGGAAGACGACCGCCGCAAACTGACGCCGGATCACTATTTCAAATCGGCTGCAGAAATGGTCGCCCTGTTCGCGGATCTGCCGGAGGCCATCGACAACACGGTCGAGATCGCCCAGCGCTGTGCCTTCAAGGTGCCGAAGCTCGATCCGATCCTGCCGTTCTTCACCGATGGGGCCAATGGCGAAGACCCGTTGGAAGCGGAGGCAGCAGAACTGAAGAAACAGGCCCGCGAGGGCCTGCAACGGCGCCTCGACGTGCATGATCTGGCCGACGGGCATACGCGGGAAGACTATGACAAGCGGCTCGAGTTCGAGCTCGGCGTCATCGAGAACATGAAATTTCCCGGCTACTTTTTGATCGTTGCCGACTTCATCAAATGGGCCAAGGCGCAGGGCATTCCGGTGGGACCGGGCAGGGGTTCCGGTGCCGGCTCGCTGGTGGCTTGGTCGCTGACCATTACTGATCTCGATCCGATGAAGTTCTCGCTGCTGTTTGAGCGCTTCCTCAACCCCGAACGTGTGTCGATGCCCGACTTCGACATCGACTTCTGCCAGGACCGGCGCGATGAGGTCATCCGCTATGTGCAGGAGAAATATGGCCGCGATCAGGTGGCTCAGATCATCACCTTCGGAACCCTGCAGGCCCGCGCCGTGCTGCGCGATGTCGGTCGCGTGCTGCAGATGCCGTACAATCAGGTCGACCGCCTGTGCAAAATGGTGCCGAATAACCCGGCCAACCCGACGCCTTTGTCGGAAGCGGTTGTCAGCGAGCCCGGGCTGGTCGAAGCCCGCAAGGCGGAAGAGGAAGTGGATCAGCTGATCAACATCGCCCTGAAGCTGGAAGGCCTGTACCGCCATGCCTCAACCCACGCAGCGGGCATCGTGATCGGCGACCGACCGCTCGACCAGTTGGTGCCGCTCTACCGCGATCCGCGTTCCGATATGCCGGTGACCCAATTCAACATGAAATGGGTAGAGCAGGCGGGGCTTGTCAAATTCGACTTTCTCGGTCTGAAAACGCTGACCGTGATCCGCAAGGCACAGGAATATCTTAGCCTGCGCAACATTGATGTCGACGTCGATGCGCTGGCGCTGGATGACCAGAAGACTTTCGACATGCTGCAGCGCGGCGAGACGGTGGGCGTGTTCCAGTTGGAATCGATGGGCATGCGCAAGGCGCTGATCGGCATGAAGCCCGACCAGTTTGAAGACATCATCGCCCTTGTGGCGCTGTACCGTCCGGGCCCGATGGAAAACATTCCCGTCTACAATGCCCGCAAACACGGCGAGGAAGAGCCGGACTATTACCACGAGAAAATCGAATCCGTTTTGAAGGAAACCCAGGGCGTCATCATCTACCAGGAACAGGTGATGCAGATCGCCCAGATCCTGTCCGGCTATTCGCTCGGTGAAGCCGACATGCTGCGCCGCGCCATGGGTAAGAAGATCCGCGAGGAGATGGAAAAGCAGCGCAAGCGCTTTGTCGACGGCGCGGTGGAGCGCGACCTGAAGGCCGCTCAGGCCAGTCATATCTTTGACGTTCTGGCGAAGTTTGCCGACTACGGCTTCAACAAATCGCACGCCGCCGCTTATGCGCTGGTCAGCTACCAGACCGCCTGGTTGAAGGCCAATTACCCGGTCGAATTCCTCGCCGCGTTGATGACGCTGGATATGGGCAATACCGACAAGCTCCACGACTTCTATCGTGAGGGCAAGCGCGAGGAAATCGAGATTGTCGCGCCGTCGGTGAACACGTCGGATGTCGAATTCGCAGTGCGCGACGGCAAGATCTTCTATGCCCTGGCGGCGATCAAGGGCGTCGGTGCTCAGGCCGTGTCGCATATCGTCGATATCCGCCGGGCTGACGGGCCGTTTGAAAGCCTGACCAATTTCTTCTCCCGCGTGGATCCCAAACAGCTGAACCGCAAGATGCTGGAAAACCTGATCCATGCCGGCGCTTTCGACTGCTTCGGTCATACCCGCGAACAGCTGATTGGCGGCCTCGACCGGCTGATCGGTCACGCCACGCGGGTGGCGGAGAACCAGGCGATCGGCATGACCGACATGTTTGGCGGTGATACCGGCGAGACGGCGATTGCCCTGCCGGAGGTGGCGCCGTGGATGAGTTCGGAAAAATTGTTGCGCGAGTTCCAGGCGGTCGGCTTCTATCTGTCGGCCCATCCGCTCGACGAATACAAGCAGACGCTTGAGAAAATGCGGGTGCAGAACTGGTCTGACTTCCAGGTGGCGGTGAAGCGCGGCGCCACGGTGGGCAATCTGGCCGGCACGGTGACCAGCCTGCAGCAGCGCAAGACGCGCACCGGCAACCGAATGGGCATTTTGCAGATTTCCGACCCGACGGGGCAATATGAGGCGGTTCTGTTCTCCGAAAGCCTGGAGCAGAACAAGGATCAACTGGTGGTCGGCAATGCGATCGTTCTGAACGTCGCTGCCGAAGACAAGCCGGAAGGCATTTCGCTGCGCATCAACACGGTGAAGAACCTGGAGGCAGAAGCGGCGCGCAAACAGTTCCGTCTGAACATCTTCGTGCGCGATGAAAAGCCGCTGGAGAGCATTTCGCAGCAGATCGGCAAGCGCGGTGAAGGGCAGGTGAGCCTGATCGTGATCAACCCGGAGGAAAAGCAGGAGGTCGAGATCGGCATTCCCGGCAAACGGCTGATTTCACCGGCGATAGCGGGCGCCATCAAGGGCATTCCCGGGGTGGTCGATGTGGAGCTGATCTGACCCATGGCACAGGATTCCTCGCCGCCGTCGCCGCCGTCGCCGCCGGGCTCGCCGCCGCCGCCGCTGTTCAGTCGGTCGGCTGACAACAACAAGGACCATATTCTGGAACAGCTGCGCTCGTGCCTGAAAGCCGGTGATGCGGTGCTGGAGGTGGCGTCGGGCACCGGGCAGCACGGTTTGCATTTTTCTGAAAACCTGCCGGAGGTGACCTGGCAATGCAGCGATCTCGATCTGGAGAGTTTTGCGCTCGGCACCACGCTGGCGCAGCATGAGCGCGCCAATCTGCCGGCGCCGCTGGTGCTGGATATCGGCGCGTGGCCGCAACTGGACCGGGCCTATGACGCCGTTTACAGCGCCAATTGCATCCACATTATTCCAGACGCCCTGGTGCAGCCCTATGTCGAAGGTGCGGCGCGTTCCTTGAGCCCCGGTGGGCTGATGCTGCTCTATGGGCCGTACAAATATGGCGGTGACTTCACGACGCCAAGCAATGCCGATTTCGACGTGTTCCTGCGCAACACCTACGCAGGTGGCGGCATCAAGGACTTTGAGACCATTGCCGGGCATGCCGAGGCGAAGGGCCTGACGCTGGTGCAGGACATCGCCATGCCGGCCAACAATCAGTTTCTGATCTGGCGCAAGGAGGCGGCATGAGCTGGAAGACCCTGGAGCAGAAAACCATCTTTTCCGCCGCCCCCTATGTGGAGGTATCGCAATCGAAGATCGACATCGGTGGCGGGCGGATTATCGATGACTTTTATCAGGTCCATCTGCGGCCGTTTTCGGCTGTGGTGCCGGTGCTGGAAAACGGTAATCTGCTGCTGATTTCCCAATATAAACATGGCGTTGGCCGGGTATCGCTGACGTTCCCCGCGGGCTTTGTCGATGAAGGTGAATTGCCTGAGGCGGCTTGCCGGCGCGAGCTGCTGGAGGAAACCGGGCTGCAGTCCGACGACTGGCAGCATTTGGGTGAATTTGTCGACAACGGCAATCAGCGCGGCTGTGTCGGCAATTTCTATGTCGCCCGCAACTGTCGCAAGGTGGCCGAGCCGAACAGCGGCGACCTGGAAGACATGCAGTTTCTGGAGATGTCGGTGGCGGCCGTCGATCAGGCCTATCACGACGGCCAATTTGCCCTGACCCACCAGATCACCGCCTGGACCCTGGCCCGTCTCTATGGCGGCGTGAAGGAAAGCGCCGCCTAGTCAGTTTTCGGCTCGCCGAGGGCAGGGCGCGTGGGCAGGTGTTCAATCCGTTGCACGCCGTCTTCCCCGACAATCATCGCATAGGCTCCCGGCGGCAGCTTGCTCGTCAGGGGGTGAACGGGGGCGCTGGCTGGATGCCGGTCGACGTCCGCCTCGGTTCGCGGCCGCCGCTCTCGCCGCCGCCGCCAGGTCAGGCCGAACATCACGATAGTTGCGGTGGCGACATAGGCGAGCAGGATGCCGCACATCCAGGCAAACTGCATCCAGGGTGGCAGGGATTGCTAGGTGTCGAACAGGTCGCGCCAGAAATTGTAGTCTTCCATGGAGGGTCCTCCGCTTTGTCGATGACAATCGACTACCGGAGGCATCGCATTGCGGCGACGCGGCGACGCGGCGATTAAAGCTCTGAACTCAAAGCAAAACCTCTGGTAGCCGGGGAGTTCGTAAGTCGCCTAGTGTCGACTGCTCAGGCCTTTGGGTCTCCCCGGGGGGAGGCCTTGGACATACGCCGAAGCCTCCCCGACCCGAGGGTTGGAGAGACATTGTTTGCGGTCAATGTCGGACCGCACTAGGCGAGGGTTACGACACCCCCAAAGCGCGCGCGGCTCACGTGCTTATGCGGAGAGTGTAGGCGAGGGGGGGCGTATTGGGAAGGGGGAACCAATGCAGGTCTTGGCTATTCAGGATGTTGTTGTAACCATGATCAATCTTTATGTGGAGCGGCCAGTCCGACGGAAATTTAAGCGAACCAGCTATCAAAATACGCGCGAGTGCATTCGCAGATCATTGAAGCACCAATTTCCTCTTTCCAATCACTGTTGAGAACTTAGGTGTCCAGGCGCTTATAGTGACGAAAACACTCGTGGTGGCGTGTGCTGCAATGAATAGGCTTTCTTTACCCAGGAGTTGCCCCGTAGCTTGTACCTGTACAGTGACCGCCCAAGCGCACACCCCACCAAAACAAGCCGCGCTGACCAGCAACGCAAGATCTCGCACGACTTGCTTGCGTCCCTGCGGGGGAGTCGGACTTATCCAACTCGCAAAAATTGCTGATACAAGTCCAGGCATCTGAAGCCCAAAGAGCAGAAGTGCAGTTTCTCCACGACCAAGCTCAGCGCCTGGAACCTGCCGCAACCAACCAGAACGCTCCTCACCGCTTGGTGTGACAATCTCGCCATGTTCTGGATAATAGCTTCCCAGCGAATAGAGCATGCTTAGCGTGGCTGCCACCAACAGCATGCCCAACAGCCAAAGAAGGCGTTTGTTCGCCGAGAAGCGGACCCACTGATTCTTGTAATTCTGGGGGTCAACCGCAAGAACCGCCATTGCAGCGGCAAATGCAGCCGCTGAAGGAGCTGAGATGAAGAATGATGTCGCCCCGATTTTCAGGTATTCAGTTTCCAGCCTTTCGCTGCAGGCGCCTGTGCAAATGCAGGCGAGAATCAAGAAAGCCAATTGCAATGCTAGACCCAGTAGCAGTGCGACAAGACCTGCTGTGCCGACACGTGCGAGTGTTGCCGTAGCCATCCGAAAGCCCGACCGTGTAGACGGCATAGCAAGATAAGGAGGCAAGAGGACACATCCACCCACAAGAACAAAGATCAATCCCCGGGCTGTGTCATGCGTTGGCACACCGCTTTGATCTGCTGTCTTGTCCAGGATTGAAAAGGACAGACCGATTAAGCCTGTTACCAAAGATGCCAACACGGTATTGGTACCATTAACATCGCCGACAACAAGCGCATTCCTCGCGCCAATGACAGCCAGAATGACCAGACCGACGCCTGCCACTAGCAGTCCTGCTTCGACCTGAAATTGCTTCTTTGTCGGCTCGCCTTGTATCAGGATATCCCATGCGATGATCCCAAGCTGGCCCAAGTCGAGCGCGTGACTGCTCAGCAAAGCGGTAAGTACCAAGAGCAGGATGGCGTTCAAGTTTAAGGGTGTTTCTGATTGATCGGCCATCAGAACGCCCCATAAAAGCTAGGTTTACATTGTGACATGAGGTGCCCTAATGTTGAAATGTGCATGAAGAACACCAGCTTCTTAAGTCGCTAGCATAAGCGCGTATGCTTCCTGCATAAGCCAATGACCTGGGCGTACGTGACCTGAGCGCTGCCGGTTGCTCTGACGCCCAAATGTCCGTTGCCGCGATCATAAAAAGCTGCCTGGCCAATCCGAAAATACGGCTGAAATTCGATGGGAACAGCGCCCTCTATTGCACCGCCATTTCCCAGATTCTGTTCAAGCTCGCGCTGCGCAAGCCTTTTCAGGTCGACATTCATGATGTTGACCAAGAACCGCGCGAGATCATTGCGAACGCGCACGTTTGTTACTTCGGCGGCAAGTCTGACGCGGTTCCTTCCGGAAATTGACGGTGTGAGCACCAATGTGCCGCTGATACCTGTTTCAAAGAGCCGGTTTTTGCTTGTGCGTTTAGTAACCATGCGTGTCGTGCATTTTGGAACACCTTTGGTCTTGATGCCGAAGGCTTTGATCCAAGTGTCTGTGCACTTTACTTCCGGAATGTCCGCGTAGGTGCATACCCATCTTTCAAAATGTATGTTTACATCAACCCTTGCGCGTCCCTTCGAATGAAGTTTCAAGGAAGCGTTTTGCAATCGCACGTTGTCACCGCATTCATTGGATTGATCGACCTTTGGGCGCAACATACTGGTCAGTTTCTTCTGTAGATCGTTCAGCCCCACATTTATGTTGTACGAGATGCGTAGTCGGTTTCCGCCTCCTGTCGCCGAAAAACGCCCGCGTGTTGAAAATGAAACAGCCTGTCCTTCAATTCGGTCTTTGTGCAGATAATTGACCAGAAGGTTTCTTCCAGACAACTGAAAGTCTGGGTTTCTGCAGCTGTCGCAAGTAAGATTTAGAGTGTGTGACTTACGGTTTCCAATATCTATTTGGTTGAATTTTTCCATCCTGAAGCCACGAGGGCAGTTATTGGAGCCAGTCGGACCGAATCGTTTGGTGGGGTGCACACAGAAGGAATAATTCCCTCCGCCCCAATACTTTCTAAAAGAGGCGTTCTGTGTACGATAATAATAGTATCGATTGTTTAGCTGTCTAACGATTGGCGTGGTGCAACCGCCGGGGGAAGTTTTCCACCAACCTTCGGAAAACCACTTGCCAGACTGAAGGTATCCTACCGCCGTCCAAAGTTCGATGGGTGTTTTGTTGCAAAATTTGAGGCTGGCTTTCACAGGAACCGCCCAAAAAACAGACAAAAATATTAAGACCAGCAGCTTCATAACGTCCCTCCAGATTTGATAACCAGCCACTATCTGATTCATTTTCACAGGTTGTATCCAACATTGAATTGCTCACCGGGACACTCATTTATCGGTTTTGATTTTCGGTATTGAGCTCAAATCATCGTTTGAATGAATCGTTGATAGATTTTTATTTCAATTGTATCAGATATACAATAATATGGATTAAGTATGTTTTTTATTATAGATATTATTGATATAATTTCATTTCTGATTGATTTTTATTAGTTCTCTATGCTCATAATCGTATACCGAAGTTTGCGCGGTTTCAGCGTGAATTAAGTGTGAATTCTGCTTATTGGGGGAACCGAAATATGCCAGACCTTGCGCTGAACTTTTCGCCGCTTTGGGCCGAGCCTTCGCCGATCCCGTTTCATGCTGTCGTCGCGCTGTCAGCGCTGGTTCTAGGAGCGGTGCAACTGGTCGGGGCGAAGGGTACGACGATCCACCGCCGCATCGGCACTGTCTGGGTGTTGCTGATGCTGGGCACGGCGCTGTCGGCGCTGTTCATTCATGCCATTCAGCTGTGGGGACCGTTCTCGCCGATCCATCTGCTGATCCCGGTCACGCTGCTCGGCCTGTGGCAGGCCGTTGCCGCCGCACGGCGCGGCAATATCCGGCTCCACAAGCTGATGATGGCATCGCTCTATGGCCTGGCGCTGGTGGTCACCGGCCTGTTCACCCTGCTGCCCAACCGCGTCATGCACGCGGTGGTGTTTGGCGGCTGACCTGGCGCTCGCGCCACATGGTGTAGAGGCCTGAGCCGACAATCAAACAGGCGCCGAGCAGCACCAGCCAGTTCGGGCGCTCGCCGAACACCACCACGCCGATGGCCAGCAGAAACAGCACCCGGGAATAACGGTAGGGCGTCACCCGGGAGATCTCGGCGATCCGCAGCGAGACGATCAACAGGGCGTAACCCAGCGAACCGAGCAGCACCATGGTGATCACCATCAACCAATCAATGTTCGGCGGAATACTGGTTTTCCCGGCCCAGATCAGCCAGGCGACGGTCACCGGTGTTGCCGCCAACATGGAAAAGGCGCCCAGACTGGAGGCCCGCAGGCCGGGTGGGACCAGGCGTGTCGTCAGATCGCGCACCGCCAGGCCAATGGTTGCCAAAACGGCCCAGAGCACCGACGCGTCAAAACCGGCGCCGCCGGGCTGGACAATCAGCAAGACCCCCAGAAAGCCGACTGCCAGCGCGGTCCAGCGTCGCCAACTCACGGTCTCTCCAAGCCACACCACGGCGCCGAAGACGACGAGCAGCGGCGACGCCTGGGTGATCGCGCCGACGATCGACAGGGGCACATAGGTGAGCGCCATCACCATGCCGAGCATTGCCACCACTTCGGCGACGTAGCGCAGCCACATGATCGGTGCCAGCGCCCGCCGGTCGAGCAGGGATTCGCCCTGCACCAAGGCCGTGCCGGCAAACAGCACCAGCGCCCCGGCGATGAGAAAGAACATCACCAGCGGCGGCGACAGCTGGTTCGACGTGATCTTGACGAATGTGTCGGCGACGGCAAAGGCGGCCATCGCCAGAACCATCAGGGCAATGCCCTGAAAGGCACTCTTTTGTGGAGCGGATAATAGCTCAGCGATGAGCACAGCTTAACTGCGGTCGGGCTCTTCACCGCCGTGCAACGCGGCGCGTTTGGCCTGCAGCAATTGCTGCTTGCGGCTGGTCGTATCAGGCTGGTCTTGTTGTTGGAGCCGCCGCCGCCGCCGCTCACGCCGCCGCCGGTCGCGGCCTTGCCAGGTCAGGAACAGGCGATAGGCGACGTTGGAGAGCTGCCGGATGCCGGGGGTGATGAACAGGGGGGCGAAGTGGGAAAACCACGGCAGTCTCTGCCAGATGGCATGGAAGGCATCGACGCCGATATGCCAGCGTCCGCTCTGGTCGACCGTGTGGAACTTGCCCAGCAGTTCGGGGCGGCTTTTGCCGCGCGGTAATTGACCATCGGGGATCTGGGTGATGTCGGTCCAGGTGATCAGATGGAATTTGTCGCGCCGCTGATAAAACGCCACTTCAAATTTGCAGACAGGGCATTCGCCATCGAAGTAGACGGTCAAGGGCGTCATCGGGGTCGATTCGGTCGATTGTTAGTGTTAATCCCAATGTCGGATGTGCGGCGGTGGGGATCAAGGCCGGGGCGCGGATTTGATTGCGGCCTGATGTCGCCACCCGCTCGCCGTCACTCGCCGCCGCCGCTCGCCACCGCCGCCGCTGTGTCGTTGGGCCACATGGTGTGGCGGCGCTGGCGCGGTTAGGCAGCGGCCAAAGGAGAGTTATCGTGCAACAAGCCAGCCTGTTCGAAGATGAAGGTGTGCAGCGTGTGAGCTGGGAACCGAGCCGCCAGGCGGGGCTTGCGCGGCTGGCGCACTTTCAGCCGTTGGCGGGGGCACGCTATGCCAAAACGCGCAATTTTGATCTCGGTGTGGAAGACCGCAGCAATGTGTCCTGCCTGTCGCCCTGGATCCGCGCGCGGGCGGTGACGGAAGAGGAGGTGCTGAAGCAGGTTCTGCAGCGCTTTGATGTCTATGCGGCGGAGAAGTTCATTCAGGAAGTTTTCTGGCGCGGTTATTTCAAGGGTTGGCTGGAGCATCGGCCGAGCGTTTGGCACACCTTTTGTCAGAACCTTGAGGCGCTGCAGCAGCGCATGGCGACGGATGAAGATCTGAGCGCCCGATACCAGGCGGCGGTTGAGGGGCGGACCGGCGTTGACTGTTTTGATCATTGGGCGGCGGAGCTGGTCGAGACCGGCTATCTGCACAACCATGTGCGCATGTGGTTTGCCAGCATCTGGATTTTTACACTGAACCTGCCCTGGCAGCTCGGCGCCGGGTTCTTTCTCACCCATCTGCTGGATGGCGATCCGGCGGCCAACACCTTGTCGTGGCGTTGGGTCGGTGGCCTGCACACCAAGGGTAAACACTACCTGGCGCGGGCTGACAATATCGCTCGCTGCACGCAAGGGCGGTTTGATCCAGCTGGTCAACTCAACGAATTCGCCACACCTTTGTGGGAAGAGGGGGATCACTTCATGGCCCCCTTGGTGCCGCCAGCGACGTGGCCCAATCCACGCCGCTACGGCCTGCTGATCAGCGAAGAGGATGTGCATGTCGACAGCCTGCCGTTGCCAACGCCGCCTGCAGCGCTGGCGCTGTTGCCGGTTGCGGCAAGTTGTGGCCCGGTCGACTTATCGCCCCAGGTGGTGGCGTTTCGAACGGCGCTGATGCAGGACGCGGCGGCGGCGGCGGCGGTCGCCGCGACGGCGGCTTCTACTGAAGCGCCATGTGCAATACTCGCTGAGCGCAGTGCGCGCCATCTCATCGACTGGGCGCAACGCGAAGCTCTTGACGCCGTGGTCATGGCGGCGCCTCCGGTTGGGCCGACGCGGGATTTCTGGTTGTGGGTGATGCATGAACTGAACGCGGCAGGTCTGGACACCCACACGGTGACCCGCCGCTATGATCAACTGGTCTGGCCTCATGCGACGGCCGGTTTTTTCAAGCTGAAGAAGAAAATCCCGAAGATTCTCACCGCCTTGAACCTGCAATAGGCGCCGATCACAATCCTTAACAAACCCTTGCCAAAGCAAATGCTATGCGCAAAGCTGAAGAGGGCTGGGCAATGTGGGCCGCTTATACACGATAAATCGCTCTCGTTCTCAGCACTCTATTTGGTTGCAAAAGGAGGACACGCGGTGGGTTATTCTAAAATATTTGCAGTCTTGGCTGGCTTGGCCATTGTGGCGACTGACTTTCAGTCGGCGAATGCTGCCATGATGAAGCGGTTTGAACAGGTTGAAACCGTCGGCACGGTGACACAGGTGCACCACGAGCGCATTATCGGTGGCGTCATCGCCGGGGCGTTTATCGGTGGGGCGATTGTCCATCACCGCAACCGCCGGTACCACAAGCGCTATTACAGAAAGCGCTACTACAGACATCGCTACCGTCCCGTCTATTCGCGCGGCGATGCCCATGTCGGCTGGTGTCACAGACGCTACCGGTCCTACCGGGCCTATGACAATACATTCCAGCCCTATCACGGCCGTCGCCGGCAGTGCATCTCGCCTTACTATTGATCGCTTACTAGCTGTCGTCGGTTGCGGCCTGCGGCAATAGGAAGATCATCGGGATTGCCAGTAGGGTAACAAGCGCCATCGCGTAGAAGGCGCCGCCGATCTCTGTCCAGTCGGCCAGCAGGCCAAACAGCGGCGGCCCCAGTGCCGCCGTGAAACTGCCTGACCCATAGAGCAGGGCATATCCCCGTGCCATGCGCTGAGGATGGATCAGATCGGCCGCAAAGCCGTAGGTGATCGACGTCGAGCCCTGAACCACCGCGCCCAAGGGCACCAGCAGCAGGGCGACCAGCCAGATCGGCGCGATGACCATGGTCCCCAGGCCAAGCGCTGTCAGCACCTGGATCAGCGTGAAGGCCGGCCGCACTCCGAGCCGGTCTGCGAGAAAGCCGCAGGCCGCCTTGCCGACCACGCCGCCGACCAACAGCAACACCGTGCTGCCGGTGGCCATCCAGATCGGCAGGCCTTTCGCCAGCATCAAAAAGGCGGTGAATACCAGCACGCTGGCCTGCACCACATTGTCGAGGCTGATCGTCACCATCAGGCCGCCAAAGGCGCGCCAGTTCAGCACGCCCCAGCGTGACAGGGAGGCCGTGTCGCTGGCCTCGGCCTCTTTCTGCGCTTGCGCCGTGGCCCGCAATTGCGCCGACAGGACGACGATCGCAAAGGCCGCGAGCAGCGTCAGCACGGCATAGACCAGGCTCATCTGGTGCCAGGCGAGACCCGCCCCCAGCGCAAAGCTGAAGCCGCCGCTGAAGGCCAGTTTGCCGACATCGCCGGAGGCGTTGTAGAGGCCAAGCGCGCTGCTGCGGTTACCGGCCCCGAAATTCGTCGCGATTAGTGACGAGGACGGGGCGTGGTGCAGCGCCGTGCCGATCCCCACCACGAAAATCCCGGCGGTGATCAGCACCAGGTCCCAGGCAAATGCCATCAGCCCATAGCCGATCGCCGACAGCACCAGGCCGATGGCCAGGGTCTGGCTTTCGCCGATCCGCTCGCTGATCCAGCCCGAGCCCATTTCAACGCCGGACTGGACGATGGACTTCAATCCCCGCAGCAGGCCGACCTGGGCATAGGACAGGCCAAAGGCCTGGGCGAGCACTGGCAGCAGGATGTTGATCGTCGCCGACAGCCCGTCCTGAACAATATGCGTCAGGGCGCCACTGGCGAGGGCGGGATTCGATAATGTGCGGCGCAAAGTCATGCGCAGCCCTTAGCGCCGCTTTTCGAGTTTTCCAAGGGCCGCATCGGCGGCGCCGTTCCAGGCTTCGATCGCGGCGGTGTTCTCCAGATGCTTCAGCCCCGCCTCGGTAATGCCACCCGGTGTGGCCAGGCTGTCGAGCAACTGCGAAACTGGTTCGTCTGTTTTAGCTACCATCGTGCCGGCGGAAATGAAGGTCTGGGCGATCAGGGCTCGGGCTTGCGCCCTGTCCATACCCTTGTCGCTCGACCAATCGCTCGACGCCCCGATCAATGCCTGCGCCCAGCCGAAAATCGCGGCGCTGACCGAGCCGACCTCGAAGTGGTCCTCGCTCTTCAGTTCATAGGACTTGCCAAGCGCCGCCAACAGCGGTGCGAGTTGCGGCAGCGCCGGATAGACCAGCGTTGCACTCTCACCAAACTGGGCCGCGATGGTCGGCATGATGCGCACCACCTGGGCCGCCTGCACGTACGGCGCCAGGTCGGCAATCGACACACCGGCGCAGGCGCTGAGCACAATCTGGTCGGACCGCCAGGGCAGGCCACTGACCGCCGCCACGGCATCCTGCGGCCGCACCGCCAGCAGAACGGTGTCGCAGGCATTCACCAGACCGGCATTGTCTTCCGCGATCGTACAGCCGAATTGCGCGCGCAGTTGCGCGCTGTGCCCGCGCGGCGCCAGCACGATGTTCTCGGCCGTCAGAAAGCCTGTCCGCAACACGCCCTTCACAAGGGCGCTGGCCAGATGGCCCACCCCGATAATTCCAAGCCTCATCGGTTCTCTCCCGAAACCTGCCATAGCATCCTGGCGGCAAAACTGGCAGGAATTTGCGGCCCAGACAATCGCGATTGGCTGTTCGCATGCCGCCTTGCCATCGCCGCCGCAGCGGCGCAGATTGAGGGCTGCAGCAAAGAGTGCACCTGTGATGGCCAAGCCCAACCTGACAGACCTGACCGATCCCAAACTCGCCCCCGGCAGCGACCTGGTTGCGCAGGGGCGTGCGCTGGCGCGGGACTGGCGGCTTGGATCCTGTCTGTTTCTGACCAGCCATAACGTCGCCTCCGAAGTCTCCTACAAGCGCGGGAAGATGGCCGAAAACACCATCATGCAGCACGCCCATATCGGCTTTCGCAAGGTCGAACGCACCACCGACGCCATGGCCGATCTGCATGAGAGGGCCGCCGCCAAAGGGGTTTGCATCGACCGGTTCGGCATCACGCTGGACTGGACCATGGGCTATCCGCCGGATCAGCGGGCCGACCGGGTGCGCGGCACCGGCATTGTGCTGAACAGCCCCGAAGACTTCGCCCGCATTACCAACGCATCCCCCGCCGCCTGTCATTTCGGCGATTTCATGCTCGGCCTGCCGGCGGCCCTGCACAACACCCAGATCGCGCTCGCCGCCGGCGCCACATCGATCGGCAATCTGGGCCAGTATTTCACCTTCCGTCTGCCCCATTGGGACGACGACGTGACCACCACCGAGGAGACGGTGCGGGCGCTCGGCCTGATCGCCGCCCAGGACGCCGAGATCCTCGTCCACTCCAATCTCGATGACGGCTTTGCCGGCCTGTTCATCGATGTCTGCTCGGCGCTCGGCATGGTGCTGATCGAAAAGCATATTGTCGAAGACCTGATCGGCGCCGCCTGTTCGTTCTGCTATGGGCATCACTTTTCCAATCCGCTGACCCGCGCCGCCTTCCACGCCGCCCTGACACGGGTCACCACCACACCCGGCACGATGATTTTCGGCAATACGGTGGCCTATCAGGCGGATGCCGCGGCCAACTATGCCAGCCTGTCCAACTACCTGCTCGCCGACCTGGTGGCGCTTGGCCGTCAGCCCAGCGGCCATGCGATCAACCCGGTGCCGGTGACCGAAAACATCCGCATTCCCGATGTCGACGAAATCCTCGACGTCCAATTGTTCGCCGCCCGCCTGGCCGACCATGCCGAGGCCCAGGCGGCGATCGTCGATTTCGACGCAGTCGACCAGTTGGCCGATCAGCTGGTGGCCGGTGGCCAGCGGTTTGCCGACAGGGCGCTGAAGGGTCTGGCCGAGCACGGTGTGGATACAACGGACCCGGCAGCGCTGATGCTGGCCATCCGCCGCCTCGGCGCCCGCGACATGGAGCGTCTGTGGGGCGCGCCTAAGCCGGCGGCGAGCGCAGCAGAGCAGGGGGAGAGCCTGTTCGTTGCCGCCGACTGGGCCCAGGAACTGGATCACAAGGCGTCCGCA
>JABSRX010000096.1 GCA_013214695.1 Rhizobiaceae bacterium
TGGCGGTTTTGGTGGGGCGGTAAATACGAGCGACCATGGGATCCTCCTGCTTGTCTGATGAATGGTCGGGGCAGCAAGATTCGAACTTGCGACCCCCTGGTCCCAAACCAGGTGCGCTACCAGACTGCGCCATGCCCCGACTTCGATCAGATCAGTGGTTCTCTAGGGTTTCGCAGGATTCTTGGCAAGAGGGAAAATCTCATTTCGCGCATTATTTGTTGGCTTCCCCCACTCTGCACCTCCCCGCCGGGCAAAATCCACGGATGGGCCAGCCGATTGCCCACGGCAATCCCATACTGATCCGCCTCCCCGGCGTTTATCTCCAACACAAAACGTGCCGGAACACGCGACGAAATGATCGCTTCTGAATGCGGAACCGCGCCGCGATGAATATGTGTCACCACACCCGCCTGATCCGCAAAAATCATATCCAGCGGGATAAACGTGTTCTTCATCCACATGGAGACAACGCGGGACTGGTCGAAACGGAACAACATGCCGGTCTTCGGCGCCATTTCCTGGCGGTGCATCAGACCCTTGGAGCGACTGGCATTGTCAGACGCCAGTTCGACCTCCCAGCCGTGCGCACCACCGCTGGTCTGGATCACAACCTGATTCATCCCGCCGGCGCTGCCCGCCTGCGGCGCCGCCACGAACATCAGCAGCGAACAAAGGAAAACCACAAACGTCTGTCTCATCAAGACTCACATCCACAAAAGCAATTGGCCCAGTCTGCGGTCAGATTGGGCCAAAAACAAGACGTCAGAATTGCGAACAGCGTGCTTTGATTGTCTAGTGACTGCGCGGATAAACGCCAGCGCTGCCACTGCCTGCGATCGGCTGGATTTCTGCCGCCATCAGGCCCTTTTGGCCATCGCCAAAGCGCACCATGACGAATTGGCCGGGGCGCAGTTCCGTCAAACCATAGCGGCGCAAGGTCTCCATATGGATGAAGATATCTTCGGTGCCCTCGCCCCGGGTTAGGAAGCCAAATCCCTTCGTCCGGTTGAACCATTTGACCTCAGCCCGCACCAGATCGCTGGTTGGCTTGACCTCCACATGGGTGTTGGCTGGCGGCAGTTGTGACGGGTGGATCGCAGTGGAATTGTCCATCGACAGTACCCGGAAGGCCTGCAGGCCGCGCGACTTGCTGACCACTTCGCACACGATGCGTGCGCCTTCATAGGCCGTCTGGAAGCCATCGTCCCGCAGACAGGACACGTGCAGCAACACATCCGGCAAATCGTCATCGGGGACAACAAAGCCGAAACCTTTTGACACATCGAACCATTTGATGGCACCGGCAACGACGAACACGTCGGGCGTTTCCCGCTCCGGCAGACCCGGAACCTGATCCGACATGGACCGTGAATCAGGGACGTCAAATCGGGTCCTAGTCGACAATTCACTTTTCTCGGAAAAATCTTCCTGCCGTGAGTCGGAACCTGTTCCTAATTTTGAACCCATGTCGATTTCCCCTCACCGCGAATACGGTGACTCCGCTTAGCCGCATGGCGCCCTACAACTAACCGAATCTGAGGCCGCCTCGTTGAAACAATAACCATCCAAAGATCTGCAATAGATGGTTTGATTCGTTTTTAATTTAGCACGATGACAGCAAATTGCCGCTAGGCAAGGCCTCAAATATTTGCACTCGACCCACCAAGAGCGGATTTTTCCAAAGCTTTTTGAAGACTTGTGCCGATTGAAGACGGAAGTAAAAAGTCGGCAATTGCGTCCAATGGTGTGGACTGTTTGTTGATAATTGCCAGTCTACTGCCGTTGTTTTTGGCAACCAGCGGCAGCGATGCAGCCGGTTGAACCACCAGCGACGAGCCCAACACCAGGAACAAATCACAGCTCATCGCCAGCCGCTCGGCATCGACCATCTTGTCCTGTGGCATCGGCTGACCAAAGGAGATGATCTTGGATTTGACCAGTCCGCCGCATCGTCCGCATCGGGGTGATTGGCCCGTTTGTTCAATGATTGTCTTGGCTTCGGCCAGACTCATCGGGCTTTGGCAGTCCAAACACGCGGCGCGTACGCCATTGCCATGAATTTCCACAACATCGCTATCGGCAATGCCTGCGCGTTGGTGCAGGCCATCGATGTTTTGGGTGATCAGCCCCAAACCTTTGGTTGAGTTGATGATGGTCGCAACACCACGGTGTCCATCATTGATGGGCGCTGCATCGAATTCAGCCTGAAACACAAACCGCCGCCGCCAGTCTTCCATGCGCATGTCTTCGCGGCTCAGGAATTCATCAAACTGGATCGGCTTGATTTGAGACCAGATGCCACCGGGACTGCGAAAATCGGCAATACCGGATTCGGTGGATATGCCGGCGCCGGTGAAAACGACAATGCGCGCGGCCGTGTCGATGAACTCAGCCAAACGCTGAACATCCTCTTCACTAACATCCTCAACTTTGTTGCTCATCATCTTGTCTCTACCTTGTCTTTCGTACCAAAGGTTCTAGTTTGCCGACAACGGCTGAAACAAAAGGATTATCACCCATGAAATATCTTCACACCATGGTCCGCGTGAAGGATGTGGAAGAATCATTGGACTTCTATGTCAACAAGATGGGCATGGTGGAAACCCGCCGGGTTGACGTTGAAGCAGGCCGCTTCACGCTGATCTTCCTGGCCGGTACTGCCGATGTCGACCGGGCAAACGCCGAAAAGAGCCCGGAGTTGGAACTGACCTATAACTGGGATCCCGAAGACTACGACAGCGGCCGAAATTTTGGCCACCTCGCGTATACCGTCGACAACATCTACGAAACCTGTCAGCGGTTGATGGATGCCGGTGTGGTGATCAACCGACCACCGCGTGATGGCCGCATGGCGTTCGTGAAATCGCCCGACAACATTTCCTTTGAGCTGTTGCAGGAAGGTGATGCTCTGGAGCCCGCCGAACCGTGGTTGTCGATGGAGAATACAGGAACCTGGTAAAGAACTGCAGCGCGCAGGAGATTGCGCCATATTGATGCCCCAGTTGATCCGCACCAGTAATGGTGGGGAGTGAGGGCAATATCGTATGGGTTGCACTTCAACAGTGAAGCAATGCGGGGAAAGGTCGTCGAATGACGCCCGTCCCGTATGGCTTGGAGCGATTCGCGGCATTAGCGTGTCAGCGGACACGGGGCCATCAGGAGTTACATTTGTCTGGTAGGACAAAAACAACGTTGGGACAGGATCGCGCGCGGCTATCGCATAGCCTGCCGACCATTCTGCGTTCCCGCCTTGCCAAGCCGATGCTTCTACTCGCCTGCAGCGTGGTCCTGGTCAGTTGTACGTCAGGTGGCGTCGACAGGTCGGGACTGACGGCCATTTTGACCCCGGACCAGCAGAGCCAGACGACCGCAGAAGATACTGTAGCTCAGGCTGATGCAGCTGTTCCCATCGGCCCGCGGCCTTCCGGCGTGCCCAAACCGCGTCCTTCATTGGGCAGCCAGGCAAACGGCCTTGAAGGCGCCCTCGTTCCAGCCACCAATGCAAATGGTGCAGCCAATGCGTCGCAAGCGGGCGCAACAGAAAACGCTCAACAGAATGCCGAGCAGCTCGCTGCCACTACCGAGGAGCCGGAAACCAAACCATTGTCGCTGTTTGCCCGTTTGACAGCGCCGCGCTCTGCCCAATTCTCCCGACCATCTCAGAACTCGACACCAACTGCGGCTCCCAACGCGGCCGCTGCAACGGCAGAAGACGTCGAACCCGAAACAACGGAAGAACCGGCCCGAAAGCCAACCGGCATCTTTGCAAATCTGTTCCAGAACCGCTCCAGCGCCAACAATCGCCAAGCCACCCAAAGAACCGGCGTGACCACCACAAACAATACAGGTCGCGCCCGATTGGGATGGAACACCTCTGCCCTGCCTGGAGTGCGCAGCAAGAAAGATCTCTTCGGCACCGATATCGATGAGGTGCTCGAACTGGATCAAGGCGTTCAACTGGCCTCCGTCACCAATCGGGCGCGTCAGGGTGCCCATGGCCTGTTGCTGCAACGCCCGGATGTCAAAGTGGGTTGCTTTCCGCGCCAACTGGTCCGGCTGATCAAGCAGGTGGAACGCCATTTCGGTCGCAAGGCAATCGTGACGTCGGGCTTTCGCAGCCGCTCCTATAACCGTCTGATCCGAGGCGCCCGCAACTCCATGCATATTCAATGCAAGGCGGCCGACATTCAGGTCCAGGGCGTCAGCAAGGCACGATTGGCGCGTTACCTGCGTTCGCTGCCTGGCCGCGGCGGCGTCGGCACCTATTGTCATACCAAGTCGGTGCATTTGGACATCGGCAAAAAACGCGACTGGAACCGCAGATGCCGGCGTCGGCGGGCCCGCAAAAGCTGATCCTGCCAAGCCGTTAGCGCTGGCCGGCTGCGGTCAAAAAAATGCGTCATTTTCTACGCATTTTTGCACAAAATCCTCTTGCGGCCCGGCACTTTCATGCCTATACACCTTCCGACTGTGGTCCCTTCGTCTATCGGTTAGGACGCCAGGTTTTCAACCTGGAAAGAGGGGTTCGATTCCCCTAGGGACTGCCACCCTACCCACAGCCTGGTCCAGTTCGTACGGTCCATCGCGGCCTGTGATACCTGTGCCGGCATCTCCCATTTTGCAGCAAAATGAGCTAGCCATGGTTCATCCATCACCGGGCACAATGGCTTCATGACCGAACAGCTTAATTCGACCGTCCATTATCGCGCGATATCGATTTTGCTGATCGCCGCCGGGCACTGCCTCAATATTGCCCATCTGTTTCCACGCGCCTACAGCGAACAGATTTTTTCAAACTTCATCGTCGGGGCCACCAGCTTGTTCGTGTTTGTGTCGGGTTACCTGTTTCACCACGTCTTCTATCCACGCTTCAGCTATGCTGGATTTGTCAAAGGCCGACTGGCGCGCGTTGCTGTGCCGTATCTGGTGCTGGCGATCCCGTCGATCATGATCCTGCGCCAACCCGACATGCTGACGCAGGAAGGCCAAATGGAATTTCTGACCACACTGGCCAACGGCAATCTCTACTGGATTTACTGGTATATTCCGTTCATCTGCCTGACTTTCCTGCTGTCCCCGCTGCATGTGGGGTTCATCTCGCTTTCCGCCCGTGTGCAGATTGCCCTTATCATTGCGCTGTCGATCATTTCGCTGTTCGGGCACCGCCCGGTCAACAACATCCCGCCCTGGCACTCGGTCATTTACTTTGCGCCGGTCTATCTGATGGGCATATTCGTTTCCCAACACCGCACGGCTATGCTGGCGCTGGTTCGGGGGAAAGAGCTTCTATTGGTGCTGGCGACCGCCGCGATGATTTGGCTGCAAACCGAAATGGGCCAGATCAAGAATTCGCACAAACCGTTTCTCGCCTATGACGGGATCGACTGGATGTTCCTGAACAAGTTGCTGTTTGCCTTGGCGCTGTTCTTTGTCCTTGAGCGCTATGGGCGAACACCATCGCGGTTCACCCGTCTGATTGCCGATGCCAGCTTTGCGATTTTCTTCCTGCATCCGATCGGTATTTACATCATCATCAAGACTAAGACGTTCCCGGTGATCGGCAATCCCTGGCTGGATCTGCTCCTGGCAACGACACTGATCGTCGGTGGCAGCCTGCTCATCGCCCTAGCGCTCAAAAAGCTGTTGGGAAGCCGCAGCCGTTACATTCTGGGCTACTGATAGCCGGTCATCTCAAGATATCCGACGCCGGCATGGCTTCCTTTGATGTTCACGGGGCCTTCCCAGTAGGGAAAGCTCGTCTCCATCCAGGCGTCCTTGTTCAGCGCCTGCACGGTCACGTCGACGCCGCGTTCCGGCAGTTCCACACGCCAACGTGTCGGCACCTCGCGGCCTGCCGCATTTGAACGCGATATCTCCGTCATCTTCAGCTTGTTGTTCGCATATGCGGTAGTTTGGCCGTCACTTTGGATCCAGGTGGCGGAGGTAAAATTGTTGCCATCGCTTTGACGCAGTTGAAAACCCATGAGTTTACTGCCGTCATCGAAGCTCAAGGACACCCAGTCCCAGCCCTGCTGATCTTCGGATAGAGGTTGCGAGGACCACTCCCTGTCCAGCCAGGCATTGCCTGTCACCGAGACACTGCCCGACGGCAATTCCAGTTGCCCCTGCACCTGATAGAAGGGCTGCGAATAGTAATAGCTCGCCTGCCCGCTTGCGGATTTGACCGAGTATCCCTGGTCACCGTGGAATATCAGTGGCCCGTCCGAGCTCAACGCCAGCCTGTAGCCAAAGTCGGTGCCGCTCGCGCTCAGCGCCAGGTTGCCGACGCCTTTGCTTGCCCCGCCGCCGCCGTCGCCGCTCATTTCCCAATCGTTGATCCAGGCCTTGAACGGCGCGGCCTGTACTCCCGCCAGCCCGTATGCGCCACGGGCCAGGCTTTCGGCTACATGATGGCTGTCTGGCGTCGTAATCGCAGCATGTCCCATCCACAATTGGGTGCTGTGCCAGTCACTGGTCGCACCTCTCTTGGCTTGTTGTGGCGGCTGCAGCGCGGAGCGGAACAAGGTCCATTGCACGCCGTATTGACGCCCATCTTCTCCCTGAAGATTGGCCGTCAAATACCACCATTCGATGCGGTAGCCGGGATGCGCACCGTGATCGCGGGGAAACTGCAATTGAGTGCCGCGCTGGGGCACGTCATAACCTTCAGCCTTGGTGCCCAGACCGCCATAGCCTTGTGCCGCCACCGGCTGGGACATCCACATCAAGGCCATCAAAATGGCAGGGATAAGCCTAACGTTCATGGGCAAATACCTTTACCAATTCGGCCGGCTCTGTCTTGCTGAAACGACGCGCCGGAATGGCCGCGGCCAAGGCGGTGGCGATCAATCCGTAGACGCCCAGCATCAACCAATCGCGGGCAAATACAAACATCGGCAACCGCCAACCAAAGGCTTCGACATTGACGACAGCCAGCAGCAACCAGGCCAACATCAACCCCAGTGGCAAGGCCATGATCATCGTCAGACCAGCCAGCAAGATGCCGCGCAATAATTCCAGTCCGGCCAACTCTCGGCGGGTCAGACCGAGCGCCCAGACAGGCGCCAGCTGCGGCAGGCGCATGGCCGACTGCGTCAGCAGACTGGTGAAAATGGCAAAACCGGCCACCGACAGCGTCAATACATTCAGCGCTTGGGTGACCGTAAAGGTGCGCTCAAACACTTCCACTGAACGCTGTTTGATCAGCGCCTGATCGACGAGAGATCTCCCTCCTAGTCCAAACTCTGCTGAAATCTGGCGTGAAAGGTCGGCCGCCTTGGAAGGATCCACCCGGATGGCATGGCGGCGGCGCGGCACTTCGGGATATAGCTGCGTCAGCAAATCCACATGGATCATCGCCTGAGCGTGTGGATTTCCATAGTCCGAATAGATGCCACCTACCGGCAGTTTGTATTGGCGTGACGCTTCGTCGATGGTCACAGGATCCCCCACCCGCAGTCCCTTGCGACGAGCCAATTGTTCGTTGATCAAGATTGCCTTTCCCGCGGCAACATCGCTCCAGGCTGTGGCGGACCGGTCGAGCATCGGCCACTGATCGCGGTAGGTGCGGTGATCTGCAACACCGAACACCTGTCCGGGCTCGCCGTCTATGCGCGTCTCAACGCTCCAGATCGGCAGAACGGCGTCAACGTCGGGATGCGCTGCCAACCATGTCCTCAGTTGCTGCGCCTGTTGCTCATCCGCTGCCCGCACATAGAGCTCAGACGCCAGCCGCTGGTCGAGCCAGCCTTCAAACGTCAGTCTAAAAC
The DNA here is from genome assembly GCA_013214695.1 of Rhizobiaceae bacterium. Taxonomy (GTDB): domain Bacteria; phylum Pseudomonadota; class Alphaproteobacteria; order Rhizobiales; family Rhizobiaceae; genus Pseudahrensia. The sequence goes on from JABSRX010000096.1 coordinate 7,770, forward strand.
TGCCAACCATGGTGCTGACGCCAATATTGGCTGCCAGCGCCAGCATCAAAGCCATCAAGGCCAGTGAGAGTCCTGGAAGTTGTTGCCGCGTGTCGGCCCAGAACCACTGGCTTACCGGACGAACAGCCAGTTTTTCAAACAGCGAAATGATCAGCGCCATGGCGTCCGGCAGCAAAAGCGCCGCGCCGATCAATACGGCGCCAACAATCGTGAAAGCGACGACCAGCCCACTGCCCCATCCATAAAGAACCAGCGCAAGGGCGAAGCAGATGCCTGACGCTGCCAAACGCGCCAACGTGCTCCGGGCCGACATGCGTGCCCAGGCGCGGGGGCGGCTGGCGGCCAAAATCGGCATCCGAATGAGCTTGGTGAGGCTCCAGAATGCGGCCAGAAACGTGCCGGCCACGGCAATGGCCAGACCAGACAGCCACCAGCCGACATGAAAATCCAGTTCCCCGGAAACCCGCGCCCCATAAAGCCCCCGCAGGGTCGCCGCGACATCCGGCAGAAGAAGCGCCGCGATGAAATAGCCGAGAAGCACACCAATGGTGCCAGCCACCAATGCAATGAGCAACAATTCCAGCAATAGCGCGATGGTCAAAACGGTCATCGAGGTCCCGGTGACGCGCAGTGTTCGGCACATGGCGCGCCGCTGTTCAAATGCCAAATTGATCGTGCCCTGAACGATGAACAGGCCGACGGCGAAGGCCAGCAAACCAAATGCGGTCAGATTGAGGTGAAAACTGTCAGTCAGACGCGCCATATCGGCGCCTGAAGTATTGGCAATCCGCTGCAGTTGCGGCGCAACTTCCGACAGATTCACCCGCGTGCGCTTCTGATCTGCTGCCAGCACGAGGCGGCTGATTTCACCAGGCTTGTTCAAGATCTGCGCCGCCAGAGATATGTCGGTCAACAGCGTGCCTTCCGGCAGGTTCTCCGACACCACAACGTCGCCGATATTGGCGACATTCAATTTCAGATCGGCCAGCCCGGGTGATACAAACACCGTGAATGGCGGCACCAGAAAACCGACCAGCCCACCGCTGCCATCCTGGTCTGCCTCGCCTTGGACAGGTTGGGTTAGTGCCGCCATTTCCCTGGGCATGGTGATCGGGTCGATGCCGACAACGCGAACCGAGCGACCGTCGCCAAACTGGACCTGGCCTTCGAGCAAGGGCGAGGTGCGCCAGCCCGACTTTTGCAGTGCCAAATAGGTTTCGGGCTTGATTGGCGTGCCGTCTTTGCGTTCCAAATAATCAAGCGCGTTTGAAATGATGGTCGAACTGGCTTCCGCATAAGAACTGCGGGCTTCTGTGTTGATGGCTTGGACACCGGTCCACAATCCGGTGGCCAGAGACAGGCCAATCAGCAAAGCGAAAAACTGAAGCGGCCTGTAGGTCCAGTGCGACCACAGGACACGCAGCACACTTGCCAGTCTCACGAGACCTGTCCCGCGGTCAGCACCAATTGTCGGTCCATCCGGTCCGCCATACGCGGCGAATGGGTAACCATCAGCAACCCAGCGCCGGTTTCGGCAACCAATTCGAGCATCAGATTGAGCACGTCTTCGCTGGTTTTTTCATCGAGATTGCCGGTCGGTTCATCGGCCAATATGAGCTTGGGACGAGCAGCGAGCGTGCGCCCAATTGCCACTCTTTGCTGCTGACCACCCGACAATTGTTCGGGATATGCCTTGAGAAACTCGGTCAAACCCAGTCGTTGTGCCAGTTGTTCATTCCAGGCCACGTCTTCACGCCCCGCCAGTCGGGCATGAAAACTAAGATTGTTGGCGACCGTCAACGAGGGAATGAGATTGAACTGCTGAAAGATGATGCCGATGGAATCGCGCCGCAAGGCGGCCCGTTCCCGGTCACTCAGACCAGCCAGAGACTGATGTTCGATGCGGATATCACCACCGTCGAATTCCTCCAGCGCCCCAACCAGGTACAGCAAGGTGCTTTTGCCGCAACCAGATTCGCCGGTCAGCGCCAGCCGTTCCCCGGCCGCCAGTTCAAGGTCAACACCGCGCAGGACATCGAGGCGTCCTTCTTCGGTTGCAAAGCTTTTCTTGAGATCGGTTACCTGGAGAAGCATGATTTCAGTTTAGACCGTTTGTCATGCCACCGCGCGGCAAAAAGAGAGCGCAAGCTGCGGCAAATTCTCAAATTCGATGCAGAATGGTGCGTTCGCCATTGGGGCAATCAGGGGCTGTTCTTGTCAGGAATTTCGGCGGCATCAAGCAGGCGCAGTTGGATGCGCCGTCGGCCCCGATAAAAATCAGCACTCAACATCCCGGCGACATGCATCACGGATCCGATGTTTGAGAGCAAGGCCTTTCCAAGCGGCTCATCGGCAATGCGAAAGCCAATGCCGTCGATTGGGGCACCATCTGGTGAGCGCAGCGAAAAGCGAACATGATTGGCACCCACCACGCTGGCGTGGCTGATGGTATGGCCGGGAAAGGCGAACACCGGTTGGCTGTGCCCCGCCCCATAGGGTCCGGCTTGCTCCAACCGATCAAAGAATTCTTGCGTGGCGCCCCGGGCGCTCAGTGCTGCGTCGATTTTGAGCTGCCTGTTCTGGCTCAGCTCTGTAACCTGTTCGGTAAAGCGTTCTTCCAGGAAGGTGCGAAACGCTCCAAGCTGCTCCCGCTTGATGGTAATACCAGCGGCCATGACGTGACCACCACCCTTTTCCAACCTGCCCATCTCTACGGCCTGGCGAACGGCGGCGCCAAGATCAACGCCGGGGATCGACCGGCCGGATCCTGATCCAATTCCGCGCCCATCGAAAGAGATGGCAAAAGCGGGACGGCGAAACCGGTCTTTCAGCCGCGACGCCAACAGGCCAACCACACCGGCATGCCAGGTTTCGCTTTCCGTGACGAGAACGGCTGGCCCTTCCCCCAGGCCGATTTCAGCTTCCGCCTCATCGATGGCCTGTTTCAGCATCTCATTTTCCATCGCCTGGCGCTCGCTGTTCAGCCCGTCCAGACGATTGGCGATTTCCTCGGCTTCCGAAGGATCGTTACAGGTCAGCAGTCGCGCGCCCAGCCCGGCGTCGCCAATGCGACCACCGGCATTGATTCTTGGCCCCAACAGAAACCCCAGATGCCAGGCCGCAGCAGGCCCGTCCTGTCTGGCGGCCCGCGCCAGCGCGACGAGACCGACATTCTTCTGCTGCCGCATGACCTCCAAACCGCGCAGGACAAAGGCACGGTTGATGCCTTTCAGCGGCACCACATCACAGACTGTGCCCAGCGCCACCAGATCCAGCCATTCCATCAGGTTTGGCGCCGGAACCTTGTCGGAAAACCAATTGGCATTGCGTAATTCCCGCGCCGTGGCCACCAGAGCCAGGAAGACCACGCCGGCGGCGCAGACATGCCCCTGACCTGACATGTCGTCATCGCGGTTTGGATTGACCACGGCCAAGGCATCAGGCAGCTCGCTCGACACCTGGTGGTGGTCGAGCACGACAACTTCCATACCCAATCCATTGGCGCGGGCAATCGACTCGTGGCTGGTCGACCCGCAATCGACCGTCACCAGCAATTGCGCGCCGGCTTCCGCCAATTGTTCGATCGCCGGAATATTCGGGCCATAGCCCTCAAAGATGCGGTCCGGAATATAGATTTCGCTGGCCACCCCGCAATGGCTCAGGAATTTGTGCATCAGCGCTGACGACGTCGCGCCGTCAACATCATAATCGCCAAAGACCGCGACCCGCTCACGCCGTTGAACCGCGGCGGCCAGGCGCTGTGCGGCCTCATCCATCTGGGTCAATGTGGATGGATTGGGCAACAACTCCCGCAAGGTCGGATTCAGGAATTGCCGCGCCTGATCCGGCTCGACTTCGCGGCCCGCAAGAATGCGCGCAATCAGACGATCAATATCGTGATCTTCGGCCATCGCCTGAGCCCAGCCAAGCTGAATGCGGCTGGCCCGTTCGACCCAGCGTTGACCGCTCAGCGACGACTCAACTTCCAGAAAGGGGCGTTCAGATGGATCCATAGGCCGGGCCAGACTGCACTTTGCGCGGAGGGTTTTCAACCAGCAAGGCTGGTCGCAGCGCGCGCCAATGTGCAGTGGCAAATATCAAGACAACGACGGCACCCACCTGATGCAGAAGCGCCCAGGATATGGGCACCTGCAGCAGCAGAGTGACAATGCCGATACAGGCCTGACAGGTAACCAGGGCAAACAACACAAGGCCGCGTCGGGCGTGCGGACTGACCGGCTCGTAACGCACCAGCCAAACGGCATGGGCCAGTACGCAGGCCCAAACGAAATAGGCCAGCAGCCGATGCACGAATTGCACAGTCATTGCATTGTCAGTCAGGTTCAACCAAGCCGGACTGATCGCCCAAAGGCCGTCGGGGATCATCGCGCCATTCATGTCGGGCCAGGTATTGTAGGCCATGCCCGCATCGAGACCGGCGACAAGACCACCGGCAAAAATCTGCACGAAGATCAGCATGACGAGCCATCCGGCCTGACGGAAGCCCGTGTCGATGCCGTCGACCGTATGCGGGGCGACGGTCCGGGCCACCCACACGGTTGCGGTCAAAAAGATACAGGCCAGCGTCAAATGAGTCGCCAGCAAGACCTGGCTCACGTCAACCCGGTCAACGAGGCCGGACTTGACCATCAGCCAGCCAACCAGCCCCTGCAGGCAGACCAGCGCAAACAGCACCAGCGAGGCGCCTTTCAGCCAATTCGTCAACTTACCGCGGTACCAGAAGTAGATCATCGGCAAAAGCACAGCCAAACCGATCAACCTGGCGAAGAAACGATGTCCCCACTCCCACCAATAAATCACCTTGAACTGCTCAAGGGTCATCGAGCTGTTCTGCTGCTTGAATTCGTCGGTGGTCTGATACAGAGCAAATTCCGACAGCCAGTCTGCCTGATCCAGCGGCGGAATGACCCCGATGAACAGATCCCATTCGGTGATCGACAGTCCAGAATCGGTCAGTCGGGTGGCGCCACCGACCATCACGATGCAGACGATTAGTGCTGCAACTATGTAAAGCCAGGTGCGGATGGATTGATGCGGATCGGTTGTGACGTATTGGGTCTGGAACATGATCTACTTCGGGCTGTTGGATGCGCGTGGTCCGAACTCGCGTCTGTTTCGCGCGCTCGCACGCCGATGTAAATATGCTGCACCAAAAATAACAGCGACAAGGCGTCGCTGTCCCCACTCATGCTGGTATTCGCGTCATCAATCGACTATGTCAGCAGCAGTTCCACAAGACCAAAGAAATCCTCATGCGCACCACCCTGCCCATTCGCATTAAAAAAATGATCGGCATGTTCTTCATCGTGCTGTTGGTCATTGTCTATGCCCTGATCGCCGTCGCGGTGGCCAGCGCAACACTCGCCAATGCGCCGTGGTACGCGCACATGCTGTATTTTGGCTTCAGCGGCGTGTTGTGGATCTTGCCGGCGATGGTGATCATCAAATGGATGTCGACGGAAACACGTTAAGTCTCCGCCTAACGCTGCCTATTTGACGCTGACCCGCTTCAAGCCATTGCCAAGACGCGTTGGCAGACCGGATGTCAGCGGCGCAAAATAGCGCATCTTCTGATACATGCCATTGACCGATATGCGCGGCAGAGCGGTCATGTGGTTCTTGTGACCGGGGAAAATCATGCCACCGCGCGTTGTCACAGCGGTTTTGAAGCCCAGATCCTTCATCAAATCGAAATCACGGCGGTTGGCCGCTGCCCGGTACCCGTAGGGATAGGCAAAGTGCTCTGGTTTGTGGCCGAGTTCCGAAGCCATGACCATGGCACCTTGGGTAACCTCGTCAACAACCTGATCGGGGGTCAAGCGCGCCAAGGCGCGGTGATTGAGCGTATGTGCGCCAATCGTACATTTTGAGTCATTCATCAGCTTATGGACCTGTTCCCAGCTCATGATTTGCGACTTGTTCAGAGCCTCAAGATCAATTTTGTAGAGCCAGCAGAGTTCACGCACCACGCGGCTCTGATCGAGTTCAGAGACATCGTTGGTGAGATACTTCACCAGGAAGTTGAACGACTCCATCTTTTCCGCACGGGTTGAACAGTTCAATTCCTTGGGCCCGCTTTTGCTGCCAACCATCTGCAGAGCAATGCGCGACTGCTGGCTGACCAAAGCCTCAATACCTTCCCACCACAGGTCCGCCGTGCCTTCGATCAGACCGGACGCCAGATACACGGTGTACGGCAGATCGAATTCCTTCAGCACCGGCATCGCGTGATGCAGCGTGTCCTGATAACCATCGTCAAACGTGATGACGGCAAAGCGACGACGGTCGAGAGTTGGATTTGCGATCCGTTCACAGGCCTCGTCCAGATCGATGATATCGATGTCCCGTTGCTGCAGCAGTTGAATCACCGACCGGAGAAATTCCGGATGAACGGTCAGGTGCGCGTTGGGTGCAAATTTCGGAACGGGATGGGGATTGACGTGATGCAACGTCAAAATCATGCCGAGCTCGCTGTCGAGCTGCTGATAAATCCGGTCCAACCCGGTGTAGTTCATCCCTGCCAGAATTCGGCGCGTATTTCGGATCGTCGCGAAGTTCATAGATCGGTTCTAAAAATCTTTGTGAGGGCTGCAGGATAGCAGCAATTGTTTAGATTTTCCTGTTATTGTGGAATTGAGATTAACAAGCTCCCGCTAGAGTTAAAAAATCCTTTTGCATGACAAGTGATCCACAATTCCAGAAAAGTCTCAGTCTGGAGACCGCTGGTCTGGGCCAGCTTGAGGTCGAGATAAGCGACGACTTTGGCAAGCTGAAGACCGAATGGAATCAATTGGAGGAACAAGGCGTTTGCTCGCTGTACCAGCGCTTTGATTGGATCAGCGAATGGACCCGGAAAGTGGCCGTCCCCGCGCGCATGCATCCGCGGCTGGTCATTGGCCGACAGGGCGATGTTCCGATGTTCATTCTGCCATTGGGACTGCGAAAACGTGGGCCATTCAACGTCGCCACCTGGCTTGGCGACAGCCACTCCAATTTTCACATGGGCCTGTTTGCCAAGTCTTTCATTCAAAATGCCCATCCCCAGGATGTCCGCGATATGATGGCGTGCGTGACCAAGAATCTGGGTCGCGTGGATGTTCTTGAAATGTGTTGCCAACCGGTCGTGTGGCAGGGTTTCACAAACCCATTCACCTTTCTGGACTGGCAGGAATCACACAACCACGGCTTTGCCCTGGACCTGCGCGAGGGGTTTGATGCGGCGATCAACCGAAAGAACGGCTCCCGCAAACGCAAGAAACACCGCTGGCAGCGCAACAAACTGGTGTCCGTCGGTGGCGCAGAACTGAAAGTGGCCCGCACCGAGGAAGAGGTCGATGCCTTCATGAACGTCGCTTTCCAACAACTGGGCAAGCGGTTTGACCGCGCCGGCATTTGGAACCGTTTCGAAGATGAGGGCATTCATGCCTTTATGCGGCAGATCGCCAAGAACGCCCTGCACCACGAGGAGCCCGAACTCCTGATCTACGGCCTGGAAATCGACAGCAAGATCCGTGCGACCATGGCCGGTGGTATTCATCAGAAGCAGTTTTCCGGCTGCTTCATTTCGCTAGCAGACGACGAATATTCCCACATTTCACCGGGCGAGATGCTGATCCATCTGATCATTCGCGATTGTGTGGACCGCGGGCTTGAGGTTTTTGACCTCGGTCGTGGCGAAGAACGCTACAAATCCTCCTGGTGTGACACCACCATCACCATGTTCGAGACCAACAAGGCGCTGTCTTACTGGGGCATCGGATTTGCTGCTTATGAGCGCGGCAAACTCGCCATCAAGCGGGCTATTCGAAACAACGAAACGCTTTGGAACATCGCCAAAAAGATCAGGGCGCGGCTTTATGGTCGCATGTGAGTTTTCGTGAATTGATCGCGTCACAATAGACTGCGACAATTCGGCCCGTCGGCAGGCGCTCTGTGCAGCCCAATATGACGGTCAATCGAATCTGATTTGGAGATGAATTATGAGCTGGAACCCCACCCAACACGACGCGGGATCCGAAACCGGATTGGATTCCTTGGAAACCCTGGTTATCCCGCGTGCCCGGGACCTGGGTGGCTTTGAAGTTCGCCGTGCCCTGCCCGCACCTGAGCGCCAGATGGTCGGCCCGTTCATTTTCTTTGACCAGATGGGTCCAGCAGAATTCATCACCGAGGGCGGCATCGACGTGCGCCCCCATCCCCATATTGGCCTCGGCACAGTCACCTATCTGTACCAGGGAGAGTTTGAACATCGCGACAGTCTCGGCACCCATCAGATGATTTATCCTGGTGAGGTCAACTGGATGGTGGCCGGCCGCGGCGTCACCCATTCCGAACGCACCAGTGAAGAAACACGTCAGACCAAACATCATCTGTTTGGCATTCAGACCTGGATCGCCCTGCCTGAAGACCGCGAAGACATGGCGCCTGATTTTGAGCATCACGGCAAAGAAGCGCTGCCGATGATCAGCGATACCGGAATTGACGCCCATCTCATCCTGGGTTCGGCCTACGGCAAAACGAGCCCTGTCACGATGCAATCGGAAACCTTCTATGTCGATGTTCAGTTGCAGGCCGGCACGCAATTCCCGCTGCCCGACAATCATGAAGATCGCGGAGTTTATGTCACAGAGGGTTCCGTCGAAATTGCCGGCCAGTCCTTTGATGCCGGTCGAATGATGGTTTTCAGCCCCGGTGACGCAATCACACTCAAGGCCGGTCCCACAGGTGCACGCATCATGGCCCTGGGCGGTGCGACCTTGAACGAAAAGCGCTACATCTGGTGGAACTTTGTTTCTTCCTCAGAAGAAAAGATCGAGGCAGCGAAGCAAGCGTGGAAACAGGAAGATTGGGCCAACGGTCCGTTTTCACTGCCACCTGGCGATACCGACGAGTTCATTCCCATCACGCCCGAACTGGATCGCACCAAGCCCCGCGGCTAGCGGCGCCATCAGCTAGCGGGGTTAAACGGCAAAGCCTGTCGCGGCCTGCTGCGCCTGCGCGTTGCCCTTGACGATCAGTGGCGCCTTGAAGCCTGCCTGCAGCAGCTTGTCGGTGATGATCGAAATCAGCGGATTGTTGGTGTTGGACACGTCCAGAATGTTGACGGTTGCGATGTTGGACACACGCGACAGTCCGCCGACATCGGCACTGCCGCAGTCAACGATGACATATTCGTAGGTTTGCTGCAGCGCATCGAGGATCATCGGCAGTTGCGCGGCGCTCTGCGCGGCCATCTGCGCCGATGAATTGCCGCTCGCCATAATGTGGGCGTTTGATGAACGGTCGCAGTGCAGCGTATCTGCAAAGCTCGCGACACCCGCCAGAAGGTCTTTGATGCCCGGCGATGTTTGATGACCCAACATCGCCTGTGTTGGCGTCGCTGAACCGGTCATGTCGACGACAATGACACTGGCCGGCTTGGCGGCAAGTGCACGGGCCAGAACGATCGCCGTCAACGAGCGTTTGCCAGCCTCAGGCGCCAGGACGGCAATACGACCATGGCCCATCATGGAAACCGTTTCGGAAGCAACCGACATCGACATGGCGCCGGCATCCATCCCGGCCGCATGGCCTTGCAGGCTGTCCATCGTCGGTGCCAATGGAGGTGTTTGGGCCATATGCAGGCGTTGTGCATTTGCCGACATGCCGTTGGCGGAACCGGCAGCGTTGAAAGGCTGACCATAGGTCTGTCGCACCGTTGTGCCGCTCAAAACCCCTGCGGCAAGGGTAATGACCGAACCGAGAATGAGTGTACCGAAAAACGCTCCAGCCAGGGTCGGCAACTTCTTTGGAAAATACGGCTTCGACTGCACCTGTGCCTTGGCAAAGACATAGGCGTCTGCGGGCAGGAACTCGCGGTTTTGGCGCGATTCCGCTTCACGGAAGCGCAGCAGATAGGAATTGAGCAATTCGCGCTGTGCGTCGGCCTCGCGCTCCAGAGCCCGCAATTGCACCTGGGCCTTGCCGACACGGCCAGCTTCAGATTTCAATACATTGCGTTGCTGAATAAGATCGGCTTCCCGAGCCCGCGCAACTTCTGCCTCGCGCTGCAAACTAGTGGTGATTTTCTTGGCTTCATCACGGATTTGCTCGGACAAGCGTTCCAACTGCGACTTCAGACGCTGCACCCGAGGATGACCTGGCAACAGCGAAGTCTGCAGGTCGGACAATTGAGCATCCAAGGTGACTTGTCTTTCACGCAGGCGCTGGATCAGCGGAGACTGCAGCACGCTGGTCGCCGCATCCAATGAGCCCGATTGCAAAGCCTGATTGATCGAAGCGGCGTTGGCTTCGGCACGCGACAATTGCGAGCGAACGCGGCTCAGTTCGGTGGACAGTTCCGACAATTCCTGCGTCGCGAGCGTGTCATTGTCCCTGCCCTGCAGCAGATCGGAAGTCTGGCGGAATTCGGCGGCGGCGGCTTCTGCCTTCATGACGCCTTCCCGCAGTGCCTTCAGTTCCGGCTCGAGTTGTTCGAGCTCTTCTGGATTTGCGCCACGCTTCAGCTCTTCCTGCAACTTCAGATATTCTTCGGTGATCATATTGGGCACGGCAGCGGCCAGTTCAGGATCTTCTGACCAGAACCGCACAACAATGACCCGCGCATTGTCGGCCTGAAAGACTTCCAGCTTATCAAAGTATGTTTCCAGCACCCGATCTTCGGCGGTGACATTGCTGTTGTTGTCCGACAGGCCAAGCGAAGACAGGATGCTGCCGATGCGCGAACGGTTCAAAGCTGGGTCAAATTCCGACTTGCTTTTCAGATCAAGCGAATTGGAAATTTTCTGAGCAATCGCCCGCGACTGCAGCAACTGCACCTGGCTGGCAATGGCCGGGTCGTCAAAATTCGTCTGTATCTGGGTCGACGTATTGTCGCGCGGCCCGGTCAGGATGGTGTCGCTGGCCTGGATCAGAATGCGCGCCTCAGAGCGATAGCGGGGTGAGATGACCTGCAACACCATAAAGGTGATCGCAGTGACCACGATGCTGGCCACCAACAAGCGGAACTTGTTTCGCCAGATCGACCCAAAAATGCCACCCAGATCAACATCAATATCGCGGTTTAACTCGTGCTCGCCGGCCATGCTGCTTGCGCCCATGATTGATTACCCATACGCGCGCAATCATGTCGATTCATGGTTTCCAAGCCGTTAACCAATTGCCAGATTGAGCAGAATTCCCCGCCAAAGCCCCCAAAAACATTCCTTTTTCACCGTTTACCGGGAATTAACCATAAAGCGCTTTTTTAGGGGCGTCGGTCCAGCAGTAGGTGCGTTCCGATCAGTAGTTTTCTTTCGACCCCGTCGAAATTTGTGAGTTGGGTTAGTAGTATGAACAGGCGTAGTTTCTTAGTGTCCTTTCTCAAGGCAGGTGCTGTCGCAAGCGCGGCGGTTTTAGCTGGCTGTGCCACGGCCTATCAACCTGCTCCCCCTGCATTTCATGAAGCTCTGCAAGAAGTCTATCGCCTCGATGCCGGCGATCGACTGCGCATCACGGTATTCGAGCAGGAAGATCTGACCAACACCTATTCGGTCGATAAGGCGGGCTATATTGCCTTTCCTCTTGTCGGGTCGGTCGCCGCCCGTGGCCGCACGCTCAAGGAAGTCGAAGCTGGCATCGCTCACAAGTTGTCTCGCGGCTATATCCGCAATCCAGACGTCTCCGTTGAAGTGGATCGCTATCGCCCGTTCTTCATCATGGGTGAAGTCGGTGCTCCCGGCCAGTACACCTATGTGCCTGGCATGACAGTTCAGAACGCAATTGCCATTGCCGGCGGCTACTCCGCCCGGGCTGAGCAAAAAGACGCTGATGTCACCCGTCAGATCAACGGCAAGGTGATGACAGGCCGGGTGCCGATCACCGATCCAATCCTGCCAGGTGACACCATCTATCTGCGGGAACGCCTGTTCTAAGCCATGGCGCCTTCGAGCCCCTCCCCATCTGAAGAATCGCGCATACTGCACTGCTTCCGGTCACCGGTGGGCGGGATATTTCGCCATGTGCGCGACCTGATCCATCAACAGGTTGCACAGGGACACAAGGTCGGCGTCATTTGCGACAGCAATACCGGCGGTGAATTTGAGGAAAACCTGCTGGCCGAACTCGAGCCCTATCTCGAGCTCGGCCTGTTTCGCATTCCCATGGATCGCTCCATCAGTCCGCGCGATCTTGTTGTTTTATTTAAGCTTTATGGAAAAATACGCGCCGTCAGCGCAGACATTTTGCATTCACATGGCGCCAAAGGTGGCGCCTACGCACGTTTGATCGGCACTTTGTTGCGGCGTGCCGACAAGCGTAATCGCGCCGGACAATCCGGCAAAACCATGCGCCGTCCCGTGCGGCTCTATTGTCCCCATGGAGGGTCGGTTCATTACGATCAAACCACTCTGTCCGGGCGTCTCTATTTTGGCCTCGAACGCATTCTTGAGCGCTTCACCGACCGCCTTGTGTTCGTCAGCGCGTATGAACGGGATTCCTATTTCGCCAAAATTGGCGAGGCTTACTGCCCCCACTCACTGGTGCGCAATGGGTTGAACGAAGAGGAATTCGAGCCGATCAATCCCAACAAAGATGCCTCTGATCTGCTGTATATCGGCATGATGCGCGACCTGAAGGGCGTTGACTTGTTTCTGTCTGCCCTCCCCCAGGTCGCCCAGAAACTTGATCGTCCCATAACAGCAACGCTGGTTGGCGACGGGCCGGACCTGCCTGACTACAAGGCACTGGCAGCCAAGCTTGGCGATCAGGTCGAAACCACGTTTCACACGCCCATGCCTGTGCGCGAAGCGTTCAAACTTGGAAAAGCGCTGGTCGTGCCCTCGCGCGCTGAAAGCATGCCCTACATTGTGCTGGAGGCGCTGGCGGCCAGCCGCCCGGTGCTGGCGACACGTGTTGGCGGGATTCCCGAGATCTTTGCCGAAAACGCCGGCGCGCTGATCGAACCGGACGATGTAAATGCCCTGGTCAACGCCCTGTCCGGCTATCTCGGCGGTACGGTCAAAGCGCCCGACTTTGAAAAAATGCACCAGTCGGTCCACCAGAACTTCTCCGCCAAAGCCATGTCCTCATCCATCATGAGCGCCTATCAGGCGGCCTTGGAAGGGCAAAACTAAACCATTCCTTAGCTGTTTTGCTTCATTTTTAGTTCAGTTGCGACTTCATCGTTTAGTAGGGCGATTCAATGGACGTAGGTGATCCACAAGACCCAAAAGCCACATTCAATGCCAGCGCCGTCATGGCGCAGAGCATTACCAGCAAGTCAGAAGACAAACGCGGCAGCGTCGAGCTCAGTGATCGTGCCGAACAGGTCGCCTCGCAATTCGCCCAGAATCCAATATCGCCCTTCGTGCTTGCAGCGGTGTTGCGCATCATCGAATTCTTTGCCGTTGTGATCATCGGTTTGGGCGTTTACTTCGCCTATGTCGTGCCGATGGATGGGGTCAAAACCAGCTATCTTTTGACCTGTTTCGTGGGTGGCATCCTGGCTTTGGTCGCGCTGCAGGCAGCAGACAGCTACCAGATCACCTCCCTGCGCACCAATGTGCTGCAGATCGGACGTGTTCTTGGCGCCTGGGCGGCTATTTTCGCCGTTCTGGCCCTGGTGGCCTTCTTCACGCGGGTTTCCGAGTTCTACTCACGCGTCTGGTTTGGTGGCTGGTTTATGCTGGGCGCCGTCTTCTTCGTCGTCTTCCGCAGCTTTGTTGCCGCGATGGTGCGGCGCTGGGCCCGTGAAGGGCGGCTTGAACGGCGTGCGGTGATCGTCGGTGGCGGCAAGAACGCCGAGGACCTGATCATCTCGCTTGAAGCGCAGGCAGATAACGACATCCGCATCTGCGGCATTTTTGACGACCGCCAGGGCGACCGCTCACCTCCCATGGTGGCCGGTTATCCAAAGCTGGGCACCATCGCGGAATTGGTTGAATTCGGTCGCCGTGCGCGCATCGACATGTTGATTGTCTCGCTGCCGATTTCAGCCGAGAGCCGAGTGCTGTCGCTGCTGAAAAAGGTTTGGGTGCTGCCGGTCGATATCCGTCTGTCAGCCCATACCAACAAATTGCGCTTCCGCTCCCGCTCCTATTCCTATGTTGGTGCGGTGCCGTTCCTGGACGTCTTCGACAAACCGATTGCCGACTGGGACTCGGTGATGAAACGCGGTTTCGACATTCTGTTTTCCAGCCTGGCGCTGGTCTTCCTGTCGCCGATCATGTTGGCCGCCGCCATTGCCATCAAATTGGAAAGCAAAGGCCCGGTGATCTTCAGACAGAAACGCTTCGGCTTCAACAACGAGGTCATCGAGGTTCTCAAGTTCCGTTCCATGTATACGGAAATGACCGATCACGATGCCAAGAAGGTGGTCACCAAAAACGACCCTCGTGTGACCAAAGTAGGTCGCTTCATCCGCAAGACATCGATCGACGAACTACCGCAACTGGTCAACGTCCTAAAGGGTGAATTGTCGCTCGTCGGGCCCCGCCCTCATGCGGTCAACGCGCACACGGAGAACCAGCTCTGGGACGAAGTGGTCGACGGCTACTTCGGTCGCCATAAGGTCAAGCCGGGTGTCACTGGCTGGGCTCAGATCAATGGTTGGCGCGGTGAGGTCGACAATGAGGAGAAGATTCGCTGCCGGGTCGAGCATGATCTCTACTATATCGAAAACTGGTCGGTGCTGTTTGATCTCTACATCTTGATGATCACGCCGTTCAAACTGCTCAACACCGAGAACGCATATTGACCGTAGCGGCTGCTCCCCTTCCAGACTTTGCCCCGGTACGGGCAGATCCGCTGGCCAACAGTCTGCTGGCCCGCTGGAGCATCGGCCTCATCGCCTTTCTCGGCGCTTTCGTGATCAACGAGCCAGCGCCTTACGAACTGCTGCTGCTGGTCATCATGGTGCTGTTCCTGATGTTCGGCATGCGCCTGAGCGGTCTGGCGCTGTATCTCGGCATCTTGATGATCGTCTTCAACATTGGCGGCATGCTGTCGATGTTCACCATGCCGGACTACAAGGAAATTCCGCTGTATCTTGCGGTATCCCTGTTTCTCGGTCTGTCATCCGTCTTCTGGGCAGCAGCCATTGAAAACAATATGGGCAGACTGCGCGTTCTGATGCGCGGCTACGTCGTTGGCGCCGCCATCACCTCGGTTCTCGGCATTGCCGGTTATTTTGGCGCCTTCCCCGGTGCTGAACTGTTCACGCTCTATGATCGCGCCAAGGGGGCGTTTCAGGATCCCAACGTGTTTGGCCCCTTCCTGATCCTGCCAGCGCTCTATCTGACCTACGGGCTGCTCTACCGCAGTGTCACATTGGCGCCGGTCCGCATGGCCTTCCTGCTGATCATTTTGCTGGGCCTGTTCCTGTCCTTCTCCCGTGGCGCCTGGGGCGGTCTGGCGATTGCCGGCGTCATCTTCTACGCCACCTTGCTGATGACGGAACAGAGCGAACAGATGCGCGCCAAATTGATCCTGGCCGGTGTGCTGGGCATTGCCGCCCTGGCCGGTGCGCTGATCGTCGCGCTGCAGTTTGATGCGGTCTACGACATGTTTGAACAGCGCGCCCGTGTTGTTCAGGAATATGACGGCGCCCAGTTGGGCCGCTTTGCCCGCCATGCCATCGGCTTTCAATGGGCGCTGGAAAACCCGCTCGGCATTGGACCGCTGGAGTTTGGTCAGATCCTGGGCGAGGACACCCATAACATCTGGGTCAAAGCGCTGATGGCCTATGGCTGGCTCGGCTTCTTTGCCTATCTTACCCTGACTGCCTGCACGCTGGTCGGCGGTGCGCGCCTGATCGGTCGCATCCGTCCCTGGCAGCCTTATCTGCTGTGCATCTACGCGACTTATGTCGGCCACATCGTTCTCGCCTGGGTCATCGATGTCGACCACTGGCGTCACGTCTATCTGCTGATCGGCCTGATCTGGGGCTGCATGGCGCTTGAGGTCAATCACCAGCGCAAGGCTGCAGCTGGCGCAGCCATCCCTGCCAACGGGATGCTAGCCAACGCAGCATAACGCGTACCGCAAGCCGCGAAGTTCAGCGTAAAATGTCTAGAAAAATGGTCGGAGTAGCAGGATTCGAACCTACGACCCCACGCCCCCCAGGCGTGTGCGCTACCGGACTGCGCCATACTCCGACTTCAACCTGATTTAGTCAGGCTGCGAAAAAAGATCAAGCGACTTGAATCGAATGACCGAGAATTCTTAGCGGACCTGATCCAACAGGCGCTTACATTCCAGCAACTCGGTCAAAACCCCCTGCAGTTGAGCGCGGCTGTCGCCACTTTGGGCATTTGAAGCAGCCACGGCCGATGCCACCTGGGCCACCGGAACCGCCTGTTTTTGAACCGCAGCGCCACCGTTGGCATCGATTTCAGGTGCCGCAACAGTAGCCGCAGGCATCGGAGCACCGGTGGCTGCTGCCATAACAAAACGGTTGCCCTGCTCCTTCAGAATACGCTGCACACCCTTGATCGTGTAGCCTTCAGCGTACAGCAGATGACGGATGCCCTTGAGCAATTGCACATCGTCGGGGCGGTAATAGCGTCGCCCGCCACCGCGCTTGAGCGGTTTGATCTGTCTGAATCGGGTTTCCCAAAACCGCAACACATGTTGCGGCAAGTCTAATTCTTTAGCGACTTCTGAAATCGTCTTAAACGCCTCGGGACTCTTCACGCACTCTTCCTTCGCACCCCTTACGCCGACCAGGTCTGCTAAACCGACGGACTTAAAATTTACGCCGCCCTACCCTTTGCGACCCTTATTGGCCTGCAAAACCTTCTCTTTCATGATGTTGGATGGTCGAAAAACCATCACGCGACGCGGCGTGATGGGCACTTCTTCCCCAGTCTTGGGGTTACGTCCAATCCGCTCGTTCTTGGAGCGGATGGAAAATGTCCCAAACGACGACAATTTGATCGTCTCGCCACGCACTGCGGCCTGGCAGATTTCTTCCAAAACGCTCTCGACCAGACTGGATGATTCAGATCGCGACAGGCCTACCTGCTGATAAACGGCTTCGCTCAAATCAGCCCTGGTAAGTGTTTTTCCTGTCATAATGGCATTCCCCAATAGTGAAGCGTTGCCAGATCGCACCGCCAAGATCGAAGCAAAGCTTAGTCGCAGACTGGGTTGCGGTCAATTGTCACGCGGGCCCAAAACAGGTGAACTGCTGATTCAGAATGGATTTTTGCGCTGGTTTCTACCAGCGGACCAAAACGGCACCCCAAGTGAAGCCGCCGCCCATTGCTTCCAGCAACACCAGATCGCCTTCTTTCAGGCGACCGTCCTTGCGGGCGGCGTCAATCGCCAGCGGGATGGATGCTGCCGATGTATTGCCGTGCTGGTTGACGGTGAGGACCACCTTTTCGGACGCGATGTTCAGCTTTTTGGCCGAGGCATCGATGATTCGCCGGTTGGCCTGATGCGGGATGAACCAATCAATGTCGTCGGCGGTGAGACCCGTCGCCTCAAACGCTGCCTCAATCACATCGGTGATCATGGCCACGGCATGTTTGAAGACTTCCCGGCCCTGCATGCGCAGATGTCCAACGGTCTGGGTGGTCGATGGGCCACCATCGACATACAGCTTCTCGCGGTGCGAGCCGTCGGAACGCAGATGGCTGGTCAGAACGCCCCGGTCATTGGACATGCCAACACCTTCCTGCGCTTCGAGCACGATCGCCCCGGCACCGTCGCCAAACAGGACGCAGGTGGTGCGGTCTTCCCAGTCGAGAATGCGCGAGAATGTTTCCGATCCGATCACCAATATGCGCTTGGCCTGCCCGGCCTTGATAAACGAGTCCGCCGTGGTCACGGCATATACGAAGCCCGAGCAAACCGCCTGCATGTCAAAGGCAGCGCCATGCTTCATGCCAAGACGGTTTTGAATGTTCACCGCCGTTGCCGGAAAAGTGTTGTTGGGTGTCGAGGTGGCCAGGATGATCATGTCGATGTCATCGACTGTCAGGTTGGCATCAGCGAGAGCCGCACGCGCCGCCGCTTCGCCTAGGCTCGCCGTCGTTTCATCTTCTTCGGCGATGTAGCGCTGCTCGATGCCGGTGCGCTGCTGGATCCACTCATCAGACGTGTCGACCTTCTTCGCCAGATCATCGTTGGTCACAACAGTGCGTGGCTTGGCTGCTCCGGAGCCCATTACAACGGAACGGATCATCTACTCATCTCCAATCGAACCAACATCGCCAAAGCGTGTTTGTTCCAAGTCATGTGCAATTTTAGCCTGCAATTCATTGCGGATCATATTGTGACCAACATCGATTGCACTGGCGAAACCTTCTGCGTCCGTACCACCGTGGCTCTTGATGACGATGCCATTCAGGCCCAGGAAGACGGCGCCATTGACCTTGCGCGGATCCATCTTCTCGCGCAGGTGGTTGAAGGCCTGCTTGGCCAACAAATAGCCCAACCGGGCCAGCCATGTGCGCGACATGGCGTCCCGCAAATAGGAGCCCACCTGTTTGGCAGTTCCTTCGGCGCTCTTCAGCGCGATATTGCCGGTGAAACCTTCGGTGACCACCACATCAACGCCACCCCGGCCCAGGTCGTCACCTTCGACAAACCCGCGATAATCGAGGCCCGGCAGGTCGATCTCGCGTAGGCGCGCACCAGCGGTACGGATTTCTTCCAGGCCTTTGACCTCTTCGACACCGATGTTGAGCAACCCGACCTTTGGGCGCTTCAGATCAAACAGAGCGCGCGACATGGCAGACCCCATTAAGGCGTAATCGACCAGAGCCTCGGCATCGGCACCGATCGTTGCGCCGACATC
>JABSRX010000097.1 GCA_013214695.1 Rhizobiaceae bacterium
GAAGATGGTGGTCCGTTCTTCATGACCCTGAGCGGTTCCGATCCAGACTCGGGAGACTCGGTCAAGGAATTCATCATAACGGATACTTCCAACCTGAATGGTAACCTCTTCAGCGATGCCTTGCTGACGCAGGAACTGGTGCTGAACAGCACGATTGCGGCGGATATAAACGAAGAAGCGGTCATCTATTACAGACCTGCCGAGAACTTCTTTGGATCAGCATCCTTCGACTATGCTGCGATTGACCAAAGCAATGATGCGGAGGGGGATTCGGCCGTCGTCAGCATCGAGTTGGTCTCGGTCAACGATGAACCCATCGCAACCGCCGACAGCGTGACCACCAACTTGGAAACTGCTGTCACCTTCGACGTCTTTGCCAACGACTCGGACGTTGAATCGGATCTCGCAACCCTCACGTTGGACGTTACCGACAACGTCAACAACGGCACACTGGCCATCATCAGCGGTGGTCAGGTCACCTACACTCCGGCTGACGAATTTATCGGCACTGATGTATTTGAATATCGCATCAGCGACAACGGCAAGTTCAGCAACACGGTCACGGTGACCATTGGGGTCAACCCAGTGCTTACTGGCAACGCGGCCCCTGTGGCCGTCGATGACAGCTTCTCAACCGATGAAGATGTCGCGGCCACGGGGAACGTGCTCACCAATGACACGGACTCGGACGGCGATTCGCTGACGGCTCAGAAGCAGTCCGATCCATCTGATGGTTCGGTGACGCTGGAAACTGACGGTTCCTTCACCTACACGCCGAACGCTGACTTTACCGGAACTGACAGCTTCACCTACACTGCCAGCGACGGTGAGGATCAAAGCAACACGGCAACGGTGACCATCACGGTCAATGCCGGCGACAACACCTCACCGACCGTCACAATCTCCGCGCCGACGGATCCGACTGAGGCGTTCGTTGTCACCGTCACCTTCTCAGAATCCGTCACTGGATTTACGCAAGGCGATCTGACGGTGACCAATGGCGCTGTGACAGGGTTTGAGGGGTCAGGTACGACCTACTCCATCACCGTCACGCCGACTGAAACCGGACCTGTGACCCTGCAGGTTCCCGCAGATGTGGCAGTTGATGGTGCCGATAATGGCAACCTGGCTTCCCAGGTGGTGTCCCTCGACTATGTCGACGAAGAAGCCAGCAAGGAGGAGTCGCAAGAGACCATCAGCCGGTTGCTCACCAAGCGTAACCGCATCACGATGGACTACCGACCAAACATCAGACGTCGTCTGCAGCGTTTGGACAACCGTCTGCAAAACGATGGTGGCATCAGCGCCTTCGGCCTGACCTACAAGGATGGCAGACTGCCCATCAACATGCCGATCAAGCAGGATGAGATGTCGTTCTCCTACAGCATGCTGCAGTCGCGCATGAAGGCCCCTGCCCCGTCCCTGACAGGCAGGCTGGCAGTGGGTCCGTTCGGCGATGTCCAGTCTGGCACATCGCACAACAAGCGGCTTGCGCATGAGCCGGGTCGTTTGTCCGACAACCATGGGGCCTATCTGCGCCGCAAGAATGACGAGGAATCGGCCGCCATCCACGAAACCCTGTTTGGCGAGGACAAACGTCACGCAAAGGCCGAGGAGAAGCAGGAGACATATGCCCTGAAGTCCACTGAGGCGGATTACATGGCGCTGAGCCCGGAAGACTTTAATGCCAGGCACAGAGCTCCGGCTGCAGGCGAGGACGATCGTCGCTTGGACTTCTGGGTCGAGGGCACCTATGGCGGCTTCGACATCGATGGCGCGGAAGGCACGTTCGGCGTCATGCATGTGGGTGTCGACTACCTCTACAACCCAAATGTCATGGTCGGCTTCAGCACCCAGATCGACATTGTCGAGGCGGATGTCAGTGAGTACAGCACGAGTTCCGAAGGTGTCGGCTTCATGGTCGGTCCCTATGCAACGGTGCGCATGGCCGATCATCTGATCCTCGATGGTCGGGTCTCCTGGGGCCAGGCCCGAAATGAGCTGACTGGCAGCAATGGCATGACCGACGAATTCGACTCCGATCGTTGGTTGGTCAGCGGCGCGGTGGTCGGCAAGTTCGACCTGACACCGGACATCACCATCCTGCCGGAAGCGCGCCTCGCCTGGTATCGCGAAACGGCCGAAGCCTATACCAACGGACTGGGTGTCGACATTGCCTCGTCGACCGTCGAAACCGGTACGCTGGAATTCGGCCCAACCATCAACGGCAGCTATCCGGTTGGCATTGATGGCCGGTTCCAACCCTTCGCGTCGATCAAAGGGATCTGGACATTTGCCCACGATCTGAGCTTCGACAGTACGTTCGAAACAGCGCCACAGGCGGATACAGGAGTGAGAGCCCGTTTCGATCTCGGCTTTGACTACACCCCATCCGTGGCTGCTGGACGTACCATATCCGTCTCCGGCTTCCTGGATGGTATCGGAGATGAGGACTACAGCGTCTGGGGTGGCTCGCTCCGCCTCAAGCAGAAGTTCTGATCCTGACAAATCAACTGGCGGCGGCCAATCCCGCCGCCAGTTTCCCCAACTGCACCGCCGCTTCTTCACGTCGCATCACATTTCCTAAATTCGAGCATTAATTGGTTGCCAACCGGCAGGGCAGATGCAGTAAACTGTCCCCCAATTGCCAATTTAGGAGACGGATCCACCCCATGAGCGACGCTGCAGAATACACCCCTCCGAAGGTTTGGACCTGGGACAAGGCCAATGGCGGCCAATTTGCCAATATCAACCGACCGATTGCCGGCCCCACCCATGACAAGGAATTGCCGGTCGGCAAGCACCCTCTTCAGCTCTACTCCCTCGCCACGCCCAACGGTGTGAAAGTCAGCGTCTTGCTGGAAGAACTGCTGGCCCTGGGCCACAGCGGTGCCGAATATGACGCCTGGCTGATCAAGATCGGCGACGGCGATCAGTTTGGATCGGGCTTTGTCGGCGCCAACCCGAACTCAAAAATTCCAGCCCTGGTCGACCACAGCGGCGACAAGCCCGTGCGGGTTTTTGAATCCGGGTCGATTCTGCTGTACCTGGCCGAAAAATTTGGCGCCTTCCTGCCAACCGATCATGCCAAACGCACCGAATGCCTCAACTGGCTGTTCTGGCAGATGGGCAGCGCCCCCTATCTGGGCGGTGGTTTTGGGCACTTCTATGCCTATGCGCCGGTGAAGATCGAATATTGCATCGACCGCTTTGCAATGGAGGTCAAACGTCAGCTCGACGTTCTCGACCGCCAATTGGCCGAAAATGAGTTCATTGCCGGCGACGATTACACCATCGCCGATATGGCCATCCTGCCTTGGTACGGCGCCCTGGTCTCCAACCTGGTCTATTCCGCAGCCGAGTTCCTCGATGCGGCCAGTTACACCCATGTCAACCGCTGGGCCGAGTCTCTGTATGAACGCGAAGCGGTCAAGCGCGGGCGCATGGTGAACCGGGTGTTTGGCGATCTCGACAGCCAGTTGCACGAGCGTCACGACGCCAGCGACTTCGAGACCAAGACCCAGGACAAGTTGGAAGCGGCCGAATAAATCCGGCTCTAAACGTGTTGGTCAAATAAGATCGGATTTCCGTCCGGATCGACAATCATGAAGCTGGCGGGGCCCTGTGTGGTCTCGTCAACTTCGTTCTGAATTTCAATACCCTGCGCCTTGTACTCGGCCTGAAGCTGCCGAATATCCTTGAATTCCTCAACCGGCTGTGCGGACTGATCCCAGCCCGGATTGAAGGTCATCATGTTGCGCTCAAACATGCCCTGAAACAGCCCGATGACGCAGCCGTCATTGTTGAGGATCGCCCAGCCCTGCTCTGGATCACCGGCAAACTGCTCAAAGCCCAGCTTTTGATAAAATTCCAGGGACGTTGCGAGATTGCTGACATTCAAACTGACTGAAAATGCGCCAAGAGCCATGAGGGTCTCCGATGTGGTTGGGATGAACTCAAGTCATCGTTCCACAAAATCGCGACAAGGACAAAACGGTCCTTATTGCGGCTGGTCAGAGGCGTTCGGCGTGAACAGTGTTTCGCCGTCAATCGTATAGTCGCCAATCATAGATTGGCCCCGTTCCCCCACCAACCAGGTTTCCAGATCGCGGGCCGATTGGGCGTTTACATGGGGATGTTTTGCCGGATCGACAGGCAGATAGGCATATTGATTGAACAGGCTCGGGTCCCCGGAAAAAAGCAATTTGAGGTCGCCCTTGTTCTTGAACTTCAGCCAGCTCGCCCGGTCGGACATGAGATAGGCATTCATGCCGCTGGCGACGTTCAAAGTCGCGCCCATACCGGCACCTACGGCGCGATACCAACGGGCGTCCAGCTTTTCGACATCGATATTGGCATTCGACCACAGCGCCAATTCCTTGCGGTGGGTACCGCTGTCATCGCCACGGCTGACAAACAAAGCTTGCGCATCGGCAATCTTGCTCAAAGCGTCGACGACATCTGTCGCGCCTGCAATGGCCGCGGGATCATCCGACGGGCCGAGCAAAACGAAATCATTGTACATGATCTCCCGACGATGCGGGGCAAAGCCGGCGGCAACAAACTCTTCCTCGGCCATTTTGGAATGCACGAGGATGGCATCAACATCCCCTGCCCGCCCCAGTTTCAACGCCTGCCCCGTGCCCACGACAACCAGCCGCACATCGAGATCGATGTCTTTCTTGATTTCGGGCAGCAATAAATCGGCCAGGCCGGAATTGTGAAACGAGGTTGTCACCGCCATGCGCAATTCGGCGCTCAGGGCAACGCCGGTCATCGTGGCGGCCAGCACCAAGCCAGCCAATAGGGCTCTCAACCAGGCGACCATAGACCTCATTCGACAATGTCCCCACGCAAATAAGCCCGCGCCGCGTCGGATATCGGTTGCGCAAAAAACCCGCTGGCCAGTTGATGTTCGCAAATCCGCCCCTTGTTCATGAACACCACGTCTGTGGCCAGTCGTCGGGCCTGCCCGATATCATGGGTGGTCATGACAATGCGGGTGCCGTTTTCGTTGGCCGAGCGGATGATGGTTTCCACCTCGCGTGTCGAGCCGCCATCCAGATTGGCGGTCGGTTCATCGAGGAACAGCACCTGGGGCTCGGTGATCAGCGCCCGGGCGATGGCCAGTTTCTGGCGTTCGCCGCCGGAAAGAAGATGTGCATCGAGATCAACGCGGTTGGCCAATTCCACCGATTCCGCCCAGCGCATCGCCGTTTCGCGGGCTTGTCGGCGCGGGGTTTTGCGCAGCTTCAGCGGATAGGCCAGATTGTCGAGCACCGAACGCCGCATCATCACCGGGGTTTGAAAAACAAAGGCCTGTTGGCTGCGGGCTTCGATGTTGTCGACAGCCCACTCAACGCTACCGGTCCGCGACCGGTCCAATCCATGCATCAGCCGCAGCAAGGTGGTTTTGCCGGAGCCATTTGGCCCCATGACGATGGTGAAACCCTCCGCCTGCAGGGTCAGATCGATGTCGCGCAAAATCGTCTGCCCTCGCTTGCGCACGGATGCCCGATCAAGCGTAAGCGGCAGCAACGATGCGGAGGGAGCGGACAACGATCGCTCCCGCTCAGATCTGCGAAATCGGAATGCGGGTTTGCGTTTCCAGCGTCGGTTCCCAGCCGTTGTTGACATAGTCCCACGCGGCCAGTGCGATCATCGCTCCATTGTCAGCCGCCCATTTCAGCGGTGGCAGACACAGGGTCGCCCCTTCGGCCTCGGCCAACTTGCCGGCCTGTTCGCGGATTTGCGGGCTGGCCGCCACACCGCCCACAATGGCAAAGCTATTCACCGGGTAGGCCTGCAGCGCACGGCGGCTCTTGGTCATCAGCACATCAATAACGGCTTCAACAAAGGCGGCGCAGACATCCGCATGATCAGCGTCTGGGTTCTGTTCCAAATGGCGCGCCACGGCGGACTTGAGGCCGGAAAATGAAAACTCAAAACCCTCGTTTTTCAGCGGACGAGGAAAGCGCACCTGCGGTGTGCCGGTTTTCGCCAGCTTGTCGACAGCCGGACCACCCGGGAAGCCAAGATCCATCATGCGGGCGACCTTGTCATAGCTTTCGCCCACCGAGTCATCGCGCGTCGAGCCGAGCAGTTCGATGGTTTGCTGATCCTTCAGGAAGGCCAGGAAGGAGTGACCGCCGGACACCAGCAAGACGAGCGCTGGATATTCCAACCGCTTTTCTTCCAGATCGACGCTGCGCAAATGGCCGCGCAGATGGTTGACCCCATAGATCGGCACGTTCCAGCCGGCTGCCAGGCCGGCCGCGAAATTGACACCCGCCAGCAGGGAACCGATCAAGCCGGGACCACGGGTCACGCCGATCGCCCGCAGATCCGGGCCCTCGATGCCGCCCGCTTCCAGCACTTCGCGCAGGGTTGGCTGCAGCGCATGCACATGGGCGCGGCTGGCCAGTTCGGGAAAAACACCGCCATAGTCGGCATGGATCTCGAACTGATTGACCGTCTTTTCGGCGATGACCTGACCGGCCTCATTGACCAGCGCCAGGGAGGTGTCGTCGCAGGACGTTTCAATGCCGAGAATGAGATCGCCTTTACTGGTCATTGAGCACCCTCTCGATTTCCGCAGCCGGGATCACCCCAACCCGCTCGATCTTCACCGGATCCACATTGCAGTTGACGAGCGTTGACGGAACAGTGTCGATCGACCCACCGTCAATGGCGAGGTCGGGTTTCAACTCGAGCTGTTCCAGAATGCCAGCGACCACAGGGGGCGTATCCTGGCCATGGCGGTTGGCGCTGGTGGCCAGGATCGGCCCGGTCTGGCGGATCACCGACAGCAGAAACGCATCGTCGGGAATCCGCACCGCGATTTCATCACGGTGTTTCAGCCAGTCCGGTGCGCGCGCCGCATCAATGCCGAAAACCAAGGTCAGCGCGCCGGGGACATAACCGGACTCCAACAGGGTCTTGGCTGACGGCGAAATCTTGGCACCCAGAGAATCGAGCTGTTCAATACCTGCCACCATGATCGGCAGGTTGACGCTGTCGGGACGCGACTTGATGGCAAACAGGCGCTTTACCGACTCGGGAAAGGTCGGCAGGACGGCCAGGCCATAAACCGTGTCGGTTGGCACCACGATCACCCCGCCCTCGGTCAGACCGGTGGCGGCGGCGTTGAGTGCTTGCGGTGCGTTGCGATCGAAAACAGGTGTTTGCATGGTCATCTATCGAATGGTTTCGTTCATCGGGCCGGCGGCGTCGACCCGCGGCAATTGATCGAAGCTGGACGAAGCCAGAAGCGTTTCAAAGGCGTCCAGGCTGGGGCTCAACAGGGCGTTGAATTCGACGTTGAACGCTGGCGGCGTATCGGCCCAGGTCTTTGGATGCGGGCCGATCCAAATCAAGTTTTCGGCCTGCCAATCCTGCTCTTTTATGAGTTCTTCAGGCTTGCCCAGTGCCAGACGCTGGCAGGTGCCGCCGTTGAAGAAGCCGAGGAAATAATTGCCGTCGTGGGCGCGGCGTGCAGCGATGACGTCATCGTTTGGATCGCAACCGGCTTGCAGCACCATCAGTTCCAGCGAGTTGGCGCCAACAATCTTGATGTTGCGGGCAAAGGCCAGGCCATTGGCAAAGGCGATGCCCGAACGGGTCGATGTCAAACCACCTGGTCCGAGGTCGACCACGATCTCGCCGATATCGGCAACGTCGTTTCCGGTCTTACCCAAGCCGGCGGACAGCATTTCGGTCAGTTCCGAAGACCCATCTCCCTGATCGGATCGGTACACAAATCCACTGCCGGCGGCATCGTGCAGGCCCAGTTGGAAGTCGAGATTGCTGGTCTCAATGATGAGTCTAAGCATGACCGGCTCCTCAGCTCTGCGCCGCCACGGCGTGGTCGACAATGGACGCCCAGCGCGATGCCTGCCAGGAGAAGGTAACCTGACGCTCGCCTTCAGCGCCGAAGTCGAAATAGACTTCCAGCGGGTCTTCAAAATCGCTGCGCACCTTGTCGCCCCACTCCACCAAGGTGATATGCGAATCGTAATACTCGTCGAGGCCCAACTGCCGATACTCCGCCTGGTCTTCCAGACGATAGGTGTCGATATGCAGGACCGGCACGCCGCCGGTCTTGTAGAAATTGGCGAGGCCAAAGGTGGGGCTGGTCACCGGATCCACACTGCCCAGCGCGTCGGCCAGGAAATTCACAAATTGGGTTTTTCCCGCGGCCAGTGGGCCATGCAACAATATGCTATCACCCGCCTGAAGGCGCTCCGCCAGACGCTGGCAGATCTGCTTGAGGCCATCCAATCCCAGATTCTTTTCAAGTTTCGTCAAGGCACTACGAGTCCGAAGATTTTTCAGGGCCGTACTCACCGCATCCGGCGCAAAAATGCAATTGTTGGCCGCAAAAATCTTCAAGAATTTGACCATATGCCGCATTTGTCGGCACCGCTTCACCGACTCTTGAACGGCCGCCTTGCTGCTCCATATTTGTTCCATTTTTGTGGTCTGATCTTCCCTCCACCAGCCCGGCACTGATAGGTTCATTGCAACCTCACCATTGGAATCAACTCTTGGCCCTCACACCTGTCACCCCTGAAGCCGCCAAACCCAAGCGCACCATTTCGCTGCGCTGGCTGATGATCCTGGGATTTGGCGGCATGGTCGCCCTTTCGGTGGGCGGGGTGCTGACCATGTCGGTGATGGCCAATTTCCAGAACACCTTTTCGCTTTTGAACGAGCAAACCCTGTTCAAGATCGCCAGCATGGAACGGGCGATCAAGACGGAGATGGAGCAAGCCGAATATGCGGTGGACGGACTGGTCAAGCTGCATGAGGAGGGCACGATCAACCTGCTGGATGCGCAAAGCGCCGCCACGGCGCTGCAGACCAGTCTGCGCAGCATGCAGATCATCGAAGCCCTGAACGTCACCGGTACCAATGGTCAGGTTGTCGGCTTCCAACGGGCGCCGAACGGTACAATCACCGCTCTCGCGCCCGGCGCCTATGGCCATGGCGACAAACTGGTTGAGCTGTCCGATACCACGGAAAACCGTCAGGCCGAATGGTCCAGCGGTGTCGTTATTGGCAATGAGATTTCACACCGCCTGACCCAAAACATCGTTTCAAACGATGCCGTCATCGGCCAGGTGGAGGCCAATATTGACGGCTATTCGATCAACCGTCTCATTGGCACTTTGACAACAGACGGCCTGTCCTCGGCTTTCGTTTTGGACAATGAAGGTCAGTTGATTGCCCATTCCGACCGTCCAAGCCTGTTTCGCGACACGCCAAGGTTCAATCCGGACGAGTTTCCGGTACTGGCAATGAAGCAGTTTTCATCGTCCGATCCCCTGCCGGCGTTTCAACAAGACGGTGTCGCCCAGGACCGCTACAAGGTGAGCCGCACCCGCAATGGTGATGATGGCAGCGGCGGACAGAACAATTTCATCTACATCACCGTGCCGGTGAAGGTGTTTTCAAGCGAACCCTATACTTTGGGGGCTTATGTGCGGGCATCCGACATTAATGACGAGTTGAAACGGGCCGGTCTGACCGTCTTCGTTGGCATCGGTGCGCTGCTGCTGACGCTCCTGGCCGCGATCCTGCTCAGCAACCGCCTGTCGAAGCCGATGCGGCGCATCGCCGAAACAACCGACCGCTTTTCGAAGCTCGAATTGGATGGTTTTGAACCGCTGCCCACATCGCGGGTGCGCGAATTGAACACGCAGGCCAATGTCATCAACTCGATGCACACGGCGCTGACCCAGTTCTCCAAATACGTGCCGCAAAAGCTGGTTCAGCGCATTTTGGAATCCGGCAGCGAAGTGACCCGTCCGGTAGAACGGCCGGTCACCGTCATGTTCACCGACATCGCCAATTTCACCGCCGGTTCAGAACATCTGGATGCGGCCGAAATCACCGCCATGCTGAACGAGCATTTTGATCTGATTTCCAGCCAGGTGGCCAAGAGCAACGGCACTGTGGACAAGTATCTCGGCGATGGTGTCATGGCCTTTTGGGGGGCGCCTGAATCCGATGAACACCATGCGGCGAACGCGATCGACGCGGCGATTGCCATCAAGCAGGCGTTTGAGGCCCAATGTGCCGATCGCCGCCAGGCCGGGCTGGTTGGCCTGCAACTGCGCATCGACATTCACTCCGGCCGCGCCATTGTCGGCAATATTGGCGGCGACGACCGCACAAACTACACGGTGATCGGTCACACGGTGAATGTGGCCAACCGCATCGAGCAGATCGGCAAGGATTTTCTGGAAAGCCGCGATGCGGTGGTCACTGTCTCTCAGGAGTGTTTTTCAGCCGCCGGCGAACCCGGCAATTTTGCAGCCGCCGGGGCCCATATGGTGCGCGGCAGTTCCAAACCCGTGTCCCTATTCATTCACGAAACAGCGCGTGGCGACAACGTCATCGACATTCGTACGACAGCTACGTAGCAGCAAGTCGGCACTTCGCGTCCGCCACTGAGCCGCCTCGCCGCCTCGCCGCTAGGCCAGATCGCCGACCCCATATTTGAGGATGACCGGCACCACCAGTTCTTCTTCGTCTTCCAGATGGCGGTTCAAAAAGCCGTTGAACTGATTGAGCACCTCCAGGAAATAGCCTGCCCCGGTTGGATATTTGGTTGGCCCTGCGGGGGCAATGACCGGATTGGCGGCATCTGTGAACAGGTGCAGTTGATGGTCCAGCTCATGGTGGTCGGCGTCGAGAATGGCAAAGCCACGTTGCAGGCGGAAATCGCGATTGGCGAGGATCGGAAAGTAGTGCGTGTCTTCAATGTGGTGATGGCCGTGCAACTGGCCGACGAACAGCCGCGCATAGCGGGACATTTGAGACGAATAGCGTTCCGGCTCGATGCGGTTGTCCATCACCTGTTGGGTCTGGTCGATCATCGTGTCCATGATCTGCCGAAACAGCAGGTGTCGGTCGAGCCAGAAGCTGATCAAACCGATGAAATTGTCATGGTCTGCCCATTTCTCGCGCGGAAATTCAGACAGCAAAACCTGTAGCGTGTGCGGCAGGCCGGAACGCTTTTGCAGGTTGTAGTCGGAAATGGGGCGGTCACTGAAGGCAGACAAAACTGGGCCGGTCGGTTCTAAACTCTTGGGTCAAAATCAGTCAGAGGGCTGAAAATTCGCGCCACTATAGGCGAAAATGCACAAAACACCATGTTCATTGCGCGCTGTCGCATGATCGTGGTGGCAGGATATCGGTTCAGGGTTTCCAGGGATATTTGGCCTTCATACGATCAACGCTGTCGCGCACGATTTCTTCCAGCACGCCCATGTCGATGCGCTCCAGCCGGGTGATGTAGAGACAGGAGGAGGAATGCTTGTGCGGTCCCAGCCGGGCCAGGTGATCGCCATAAGGCTTGAAGCCCGGCATGATATAGACGGTCATTGCCGACTTGCGCGGAGCGAACCCGGTGAGCAGGTGATCGCCTTCGCGTCCGCTTTCATAGGTGTAGTGGTATTCGCCAAAACCGATGATGCTGGGTCCCCAGAGCCTTGGCTGCATGCCGGTCCAACCGGTCATCGCTTCAAGCAGGATCTTGCTGTCGGCTTTGCGCCCTTCATGGTCGAGCGCTTCGATATAGGCGCTCACGGATGCATCGGTTGGTCTGGTCTTGTTTTCGCTCATCTTACTCCCCGGGCTGGATGGGAGTGTAGCCAAGGGCAGAAATTTCGCCAAATGCCGACGAGAAAGGATGCCCAAAGCATTGGCTTCGGCAGCGATCGGTCAACGGGCGATTGCTGGACAACAACCAGGGGGATTATCGTCGCATCCTTTGTCCCCTCAACATCGTCAGCTGTAACCCGAGGAAACAAGACGACCCTGTCCGACTCGCCCCGCGTAAACAATTGCAAGATCTTGCAAATCAATCGGTTTGTTTGGGTGACGAAACGCGAACAGTTACTTGCAGATTGGGGTTTTTACACATTTCGCAGCCGAAAATCTGATTATTGCCACAGGTTTTATTGGTGTGAGCGCAGGGTGATTCGATTTGACGCACGTGTAATACGCATCTGGCGGGCATTGGATGATGCTGATTCTGGTGGGTCTGGAGGGACTCGAACCCCCAACCAAGCGGTTATGAGCCGCTGGCTCTAACCATTGAGCTACAGACCCGTATCGGCAACGATACAAGGGTCTGCTAGCGCAAAATGGAGGCGCCAACAAGGCGTTTTGCCTGCGCCAATTCGAATTCGACATATTTGCAGCACAGTGCCAACCTATGTCCCCAACACAGCCAATCGATCCCTGGAGTTGTGAATGAAATTCCTACCACTCATCCCCCTCGCCGCGGCCCTGCCCCTGGCTTCTGCTATTACCCTTGCTCCGCTTGCTGCAACAGCGCAGGAAACAGCCCAAAATCCGGCCGTCATCTCGGTTTCCGCAACCGGCAGCGCCTCCGTTGTGCCGGACATGGCGCGGCTTGATCTGACCGTCCAACGGCAGGCCAAGACAGCCCGCGCGGCACTCGATGCCAACAACAAGGCGATGGCCGCCGTATTGGCGGAAATGAAACAGCAGGGAATCGAAGAGCGCGATCTGCAAACCTCAAATTTCAGCATTCAGCCGCAATACGATTATCCAAAATCCTCTTCCGGCGGCCGCAAGGCGCCCAAACTGATCGGCTATAGTGTCAGCAACAGTCTGACGGTGCGGATTCGGGATCTGAGCAGACTGGGCAGCATTTTGGACAAATCGGTGTCGCTCGGCGTCAACAGCGGCGGTGGGATCACATTCACAACCGACAAGCCAGCGCCGGTCATCGAACAGGCCCGCAAGAATGCGGTGGCCAGCGCCATCGCCAAGGCGCGAACTCTGACCGAAGCGGCCGGCGTCAGCCTGGGCCGTATTCTGGAAATTTCCGAAACCAACCGTCAGCCGCCGCGTCCGCGTGCCATGGCCCGGATGGAAACCGCGATGGCAGCGGACGCCGCCGTGCCCGTTGCTGCGGGTGAGAATTCCTATTCGGTGACGGTGAACATCCGCTGGGCGCTGGATCAGTAGGCTAGAACCAGTCTTGGCCTGATTGAAGCATTTTGCCGGGCATGCAGCGCTCCAAACACAAAATGGCCAGAGGTGCGGTTGGCGGTACCACACCCCTGGCCGGGGAAAAGGCCGAAGCCTTTTTCGGGGTCAGAGCATTGCCTGAATGGGCTTAGCGATGTCTGACAAAGCGGACTGGGCAGCTGCGGTGACGGCCGAAGCCAACAACCACGCGGTCGCCCCATTTGCGGCCGGCGACGATGACGCCCCGGTGACCAACACGGACAACATGGGCGCGGCGCAGGCCTTTACGGCGGGCCTTGCGAACGGCTTTGCGCGGGTTACAGCGGTTCACACGGTAGCGTGGGCGATCCCAATCGCGGAAACCGTAGTGACCGTGATTGCCAAAGCCGAAGCTGAATCCGGGACCACCGATATAGATGCCGCCGCGGACGTCGGCGTTGGCAGCGCTGCTGGATGCAGCAAACGCGCCCATGGCAAGGGCGCCGGCGATGATGACTGACTTGATCTGAGACTTGAACATTTTGGGCCTCCTTCTGGCTCATCGGGCTGCCGCTGGTGATGCGATGAAGAGGTTGGGCAGCTGATGAAGCCAAATTGGCAGGCCGGCGCTGAACGGTATTGGAACATCCCGTTCATCTACCGTTCATAGTCGAATAAATTTATTCAACCATCTGTATTGATTGCTTTTTTTCTCAAATATTTCTGCATAATTCCCGGTTTAATAGCCGGGAGCACGCAGCACCTTGGTTGGAACCTGATCAAAAACAGCGTCTGGAACGAAGAAATCTGCGGCCAGCGGCGAGTCGGGATCGTGGGCATATTGGCTGAAGTCCTGCACCCCCGCGTCCCGTAGGACCAATTCGTCAATGAAGAAGTTGCCGGTGCAGTCGCCGCTGTCACGGGTCAAAATGACATGCGCCGCATCGGCCATGATTTCCGGCTTGCGGCTCATCTTGGCCATGCTGTCACCGCCCAGCAAATTGCGCACGGCGGCCGTGTCGATTGCGGTGAGGGGCCACAGGGAATTTACCGCGACCTTCTGCTTGGCATATTCCTGGGCCATGCCGAGCGTGCACATGGACATGCCGTATTTGGCCATTGTGTAGGCGACATGAGGCCCGAACCATTTCGGCGACATGTCGAGGGGCGGTGCCAGGTTCAGGATGTGCGGATTGTCCGATTTCTTCAGATGCGGCAGGCACATCTTGGAAACCATGAAGGTGCCGCGGGTGTTGATCTGGTGCATCAGGTCAAACCGCTTCATTTCCGTCGCCTCGGTGGGCGTGAGCTGGATGGCCGATGCGTTGTTGACGCAAATGTCGATACCGCCAAAGCGGTCCACGGCAGCGTCAATCGCTGCTGCCACGGCCTCTTCGTCACGAATGTCACAGGTGATCGGCAGCGCCTTGCCGCCCGCCGCTTCGATTTCCTCTGCGGCGGTGTAGATTGTTCCGGGCAACATGGGATGCGGTGCGGCCGTCTTGGCGGCAATCACCACATTGGCGCCGTCCTGGGCCGCGCGCAGGGCGATGGCCAGGCCGATGCCGCGTGATCCACCGGACATGAAAATTGTTTGGTCTTTCAGGGTCGTCATGACATTCCCTCGTCATCTGGAGTTCGCGGCTGTGCAAGCAGTTTAGAATGGGCGAACGCGAAAGGGAATTTTTCCGTCAGTTCAGATGTAGGACAATTTGTCGTCTGTGGGGGCGTGAACGGTGCTCAAACAGATACAGCCCCTGCCAGGTGCCAAGCAGCATAGATCCATTATCGACCGGGATCGACAGGTGGGTTTGGGTCAGCGCGGCCTTGATGTGGGCGGGCATGTCGTCAGGACCCTCCGCGGTGTGGCTGAGCCAGCGCATCGACGGATCATCGCCCGGCGGCACAAGCCGATGGAAGAATTGGTGCAGATCGCGCTGCACATCGGGATCGGCGTTTTCCTGAATCAACAGGGAACAGGAGGTGTGCCGCACAAAGACGGTGAGCAGTCCCATCTGAACATGCGCCTGTTGGACAAAATAGGCCGCCTGTTCGGTGAACTCGGTGAGGCCCGGACCGTTGGTGTTCAGTGTGATGATGGTCTGCCGGGACATGGCTTAGCGGAAGATGCCCTTGCCCTGTTCCTTGATCACCTGCTTGGCCTTGCGGATGCAGGCCTCGTTGGCCTCATCTGCCGAAGGAAATATGTCGGCACGGATCAATTTATGGGTCTGGGTCTCGCCACCCACGTCCATGGTGATGGTTCCGGCCAGACGGTACTGGCTGCCCTCTTTCATCGGCCGAGGGGTGATGATGAAGCCTTCATGCTCCACGGAGTCGCCGGCATTGTCGTTGCCAGCATCGCCGCCGCCGCCGCCGAAGAGTCGTTTGAAAAAGGACATGGCATTTCCTCTTGGTTGACGGTGCGCAGCGTCCTGGCCGCGCGCCGCAGTCGTCACTGTCGCCGCAATCGCCGCCTCAGGCCGCCGCTTCGTTGCCGCTAGCTGTCCAGGAAGCTGCGCAGTTTGCGCGAGCGGCTTGGATGTTTCAGTTTGCGCAGCGCTTTGGCTTCAATCTGACGAATACGTTCGCGGGTCACGCTGAACTGCTGACCGACCTCTTCCAGAGTGTGGTCGGTGTTCATGCCGATACCGAAGCGCATGCGCAGGACGCGCTCTTCGCGCGGTGTCAGGCTGGCCAGAACGCGGGTGGTTGTTTCGCGCAGGTTGGACTGAATCGCAGCGTCGATTGGCAGGATCGCGTTCTTGTCCTCGATGAAGTCGCCGAGATGTGAATCTTCCTCGTCGCCAATCGGTGTTTCGAGCGAGATTGGCTCCTTGGCGATTTTCAGCACCTTGCGGACTTTTTCGAGCGGCATGGCGAGCTTCTCGGACAGTTCTTCCGGTGTTGGCTCACGACCGATCTCATGTAGCATCTGACGGCTGGTGCGGACGATCTTGTTGATGGTCTCGATCATGTGCACGGGAATACGGATGGTGCGCGCCTGGTCGGCAATCGAACGGGTGATCGCCTGGCGGATCCACCATGTGGCATAGGTCGAGAACTTGTAACCGCGGCGGTATTCAAACTTATCAACCGCCTTCATCAGGCCGATATTGCCTTCCTGAATGAGATCGAGGAATTGCAGGCCGCGGTTGGTGTACTTTTTCGCGATGGAGATCACGAGACGCAGGTTGGCCTCGACCATCTCCTTCTTGGCGATGCGGCTTTCGCGCTCACCTTTCTGCACCTGATGCACGATGCGGCGGAATTCAGACGTCTCCAGCCCGGTTTCGTGGCTGAGCATCTGAATGTCGGCGCGCAATTCCCGGATTTCGGGTTTCTCGGCGGCGACAAACTCTTTCCAGCCCTTGGCGCCCAGATTGGCGATGCGGCGCACCCAGTTGGGGTCGAGCTCGGAACCGCGATATTCTTCCAGGAAGTTCTCGCGAACAACGCCGTATTTTTCAGCCAGACGCATCAAACGGCCTTCGGACGACACCAGACGCTTGTTGATATCGTACAGTTGCTCGACCAGCGCCTCGATACGATTATTGTTCAGCATCAAGGACTTGACGCTTTCAATGATCTCTTCTTTCAACTGCTTCAGGCGACGGTCCTGGCTTGGCGACAGCTTTTCGTTGGTCATCCGTTTTTCAACGTACTGATCCTGCAGGCGACGCAGCTTCTTGTAGTTGCTGGCGATGGAATCGAAGATTTCCAGAACCTTCGGCTTCAGCTCGGCTTCCATCGCGGCAAGCGACAGAGCGGCTTCGTCGTCTTCGTCGTCGTCATCCTCGTTGGAGGTGTTTTCGCCGGAATCATCACCCGGTGCCGGGTTCTTCAGTGCTTCAACGGCTTCGTCGGGGTCACGTCCTTCGGCAATTGCCTTCTTGCGGGCCAGAGCTTCCGGAGAGTGCTCACCGCCCGATCCCTGACGCACTGCTTCGGCGACAGATGCCGGCGCATTGGGGTTGACCGGGACATTCTGCTTGGCGTCGGGGCCGGCATAGGTGGCTTCCAGATCGATGATGTCGCGCAGCAGGATGTTTTCTTCCAGCAATTCGTCGCGCCAGATGATGATCGCCTGGAAGGTCAGCGGGCTTTCGCACAGACCGGCGATCATGGTCTCACGACCCGCTTCGATGCGCTTGGCAATGGCGATCTCGCCTTCGCGGGACAGCAGCTCAACCGAGCCCATCTCGCGCAGATACATGCGCACCGGATCGTCGGTGCGGTCGGTAGGCTCTTTCTTGGCGACCGTGGCAACGGCTTTTTTGCCGGCTTCAACGATTTCGGTGCCGGATTCTTCCGCTGCTTCTTCGGTTTCTTCTTCCTCGACCACATTGATGCCCATTTCGGACAGCATCGACATGGTGTCTTCGATCTGATCGGGGCTGACCTCCTCAGACGGCATGACCGCATTGAGTTCGTCGACCGTGACATAGCCGCGCTTCTTGGCAGCACGGATCATTTTCTTGACGGCGTCGTTGTTCAGATCGAGCAGCGGGCGGTCGGCGCCTGCATCTACGTTTTCGGCGGGAGCTTTTTTTGCAGTGGCGGCTTTTGCCATATGTATCTCTCTTAACCAGCGTGGACCACGTGAATCGCGGGCCTGTTTCAAGGCAGTCGGCGGCGCAAAAAATGGCGAACATTTTTTCGACCAGCGCGACCAGCACATTTATCGCACGGATGATTACCCGCACGCTGTTAATTCCTGATTAACCCTGTCGGACTTCTTCAGTCAGTATCGCCGCTCATTTGGGCCGATTGATTGACAGGCGTTAATGGGCTTATGCCGCGAAAACGAGCGAGTCGCAAGCCGCTTTCGCGTTATTCCAATTAGTTAGGTTACTTTGGCCAAGATTCCAGAGGTCTGGCGGCTAAAACGAGCGCGCGGCACGGCCGGACGCCAGGCCAAAACCTTCGATCAGCGCCTCCATGCCCTCTTCGCGGGAAATTTCATCGCGCACATGGGTCATGCGGTAAAAGCTCGCCTCGTCACCGATCTCATTGTAAGCCCGCTCAGCAGCGCGCAGTTCCTGCTTCAGGCCGCGGTTGCGCTCATAAAGCGACAGGGCCTGGACCCAGCCTTCCGCTGCATCTTCAAATGCCGCCTCCGGCAAACATTGCCAGATGCGGTTGTTGCGGATCTGGCTGTCCAAAAGCGACATTTCGCCCCCAAAACCCTGGGCTTCGACACTCGCCTTGACGTCATCTAGCGATGGTTGCTCCCCCCGCTCGCCGGCTTCGGCAAAGACATTGAGCAGGGCCCGGTGCACTTTCTTCAAATCCGGATGCTCGATGTCGAGGGCGGCAAATTGGTCGAAATGGGCCAGCCCGATGGCCGGATGGTTGACCACGGTTCCCAGCAAAACGCATTCGCGCAGGGCTGGCGCACCGAGGCCGGATTTGACCAGCGGTGAGTTCATCAGGCTTTCCGAGACCGCAAAACGCTGTTTCGACGAGCCCTGACGCGCCGCACCGCCGGCTTGTCCGCCCTGACCGCGGCGGTTGTTGTCCACCTGGCCGAAGAAACTGGCGAGCCGGTCGCGCATGTCTTGCTGGTAATGGCGTTTGACGTTTTCTTCGGCGATCTGACTGAGCACGCCAAAAACCGTACGCTCCAGTTCGGCACGTTTTTCCGGGGTATCAAATATGCGTCCATCGGTTTCGCGCCGCCACAGCATATCGGCCAGAGGGCGCGCGCTATCGAGCACTTGCTGGAACGCTTCCGGTCCGGCACGGCCGATCAGATCATCGGGATCCTCGCCCTCGGGCAGCAGGGAAAACCGCAAAGAACGCCCTGGTTTCAGGCCACTAAGTGCCGTGTCAATGCTTCGGAATGCGGCCCGCAGCCCGGCTTCATCACCGTCAAAACAC
Source organism: Rhizobiaceae bacterium (assembly GCA_013214695.1). Classification (GTDB taxonomy): domain Bacteria; phylum Pseudomonadota; class Alphaproteobacteria; order Rhizobiales; family Rhizobiaceae; genus Pseudahrensia. The sequence continues at coordinate 18,874 of JABSRX010000097.1, forward strand.
AGGGTTGGTTCACCGCCGACACGCCAGGCCAGTTCAATCTGCGGTTCGGTCAATGCCGTACCCAGCGGTGCGACACCGGTTTCAAAGCCCGCGGCATGGAGTGCGATGACATCCATATAGCCTTCGCAGACGATCAGTGAGCCGCCGCGCTCCACCGCTTTGCGGGCCTTGGCGTAATTGTACAGAACATTGGATTTCGAAAAGAGTTCGGTCTCCGGCGAGTTGAGGTATTTGGCCGGCACATCGGCGGAAAGCGCCCTGCCCCCAAAGGCGATGGGTCGGGACCGGGCGTCGAGGATCGGGAACATGATGCGATCGCGGAACCGGTCATAGGAAACAGGTATTTCAGGGCCAAAGACCACCAGGCCGCAGGCTTCGATGCGTTTTTGGTCAACGCCTTTGGAGGCCAGATACTCTTTCAACGCATTGCGGCTGGAGGGCGCATAGCCCAGTTGGAAGTCATTTTGCACAGCGGGCGACAGGCGCCGGTCCCGCAAATAGGCCCGCGCCTTGGCGCCCTCGGAGGTCTGCAACTGGTCGCGGAAAAAATCCACCGCGAGCTGCATAACGTCATATAAAGACGCCTTTTTCTGCTCCCGCTCCATCGCCTTAGGGTCGACGGCCGGCATCGGTACGCCGGCCTCGTCGGCCAGCCGCTCAACCGCTTCTGGAAAACTCAAACCATCCAGCTCAGTCATGAACCGGAAATGGTCACCCGACGCCCCGCAGCCGAAGCAATGATAGCGGCCTTTTTGGTTTTCGCAGTGAAAGGAGGGGGTTTTTTCGCCATGAAACGGGCAACAGGCCCAGAAGTCGCCTTTTGAAGGGTTCGACTTCTTGCGATCAAATGTCACACGCCGCCCGACCACATCCGCAATCGGGATGCGATCCTTGATGTCTTCAAGAAATGAGGGCGGAAAACGCATTTAGTGCTCCAGTCTGACCTATCATATAGGACGGGCGGCGAGCAGGGGCGAGTCAGATTAGAAGCCTTGCCCGTTGTTCACAGGTCCGTTCCTCACGGACAAGGCTGTTAGAGTTAGCCGAGCAGTTCCTTGACCACTTTGCTGGCCTGGCCGACGTCGAGTTTGCCGGGATAGCGCTCTTTGATGGCGCTCATGCACTTGCCCATATCGCGCAGGCTGGAACCGCCCACTTCGGACACGATTTGAGTGCAGGCGGTGCGAACTTCGTCGGCATTCATCTGCTTGGGCAGAAATTCGCGAATGATTTCCATCTCTTCGCGTTCCTGAGCCGCCAGTTCCAGACGGTTGCCCTCTTCATAGATGCGCGCCGATTCTTCCCGCTGTTTGATCATTTTGGCCAGGATCGCGAGGATATCCTCGTCGGATACCCGTTCCTTGCCCGCACCTCTGGCGTTGATATCACGGTCCTTGATGGCAGCATTGATCAGCCTCAGGGTCGACAGCTTACGCTTGTCGCCTGACTTCATCGCTTCTTTCATGCCGTCTACCAGACGAGTACGCATCTTTAGTCTCCTACGGATCGGTGCCGCCCAACATATTGCAGACCGTTGAGATCGCCCACATTACCAAGGCGACTTTCAACATGCAATTTATCAATGGGGCTTGGTATCGGGAAAATGGGTGCTATACAGCGCGGGATCAAGCTTGGAGGATACGCGATTTATGCATGGCAGGCCTGTCATGATGTCGCTACTCGCCCAGGCAGAGATCGCCATCACTTTTAAGTTAGCGGAAATGCGATCATGAGCCAGACCTCCCCTGCCCCCTGGACACAATCCAAGCCAACCGCCGTTCTGGTTCTTGCCGACGGTACCGTGATTGAAGGCCGTGGCGCCGGTGCAACGGGCGTTGCCGAAGCCGAAGTCTGCTTCAACACGGCGATTACCGGCTATCAGGAAATTCTGACCGATCCATCTTATGCCGGGCAGATCGTGACGTTCACCTTCCCGCATATCGGCAATGTTGGCGCCAACGCGGAAGACGTCGAGACACTCGACATGACCGGGCCCGGCGGTGTGGCCGGCGCGATCTTCAAGATGCCGATCACCAATCCGTCCAACTACCGCTCGGTTGTTCACTTCGACGCATGGCTGAAAGACCGCAACATCATTGCTCTGTGTGACATCGACACACGGGCACTGACCGCCCACATCCGTGAGAGCGGTCTGGCGAATGCCGTGATTGCCCATGACCCGGATGGGCAGTTTGATATCGACGCCCTGAAAGCCCAGGCAGCGAAATGGGCAGGCCTCGAAGGCATGGACCTGGCGCCCAGCGTGACGTCGTCGGACACCAATGAGTGGACCGAAGAACCGTGGGTCTGGGATGCCGGCTACAGCGACAATGAAGACTTCACCTATCATGTCGTTGCCATGGATTTTGGCGTCAAACGCAACATCCTGCGCCTGTTCTCCGGCCTCGACTGCAAGGTGACCGTGGTTCCGGCCACGGCGACCGCAGAAGACATTCTCGGCCTGAAGCCCGACGGCATCTTCCTGTCCAACGGCCCGGGTGATCCTGCCGCAACCGGCGAATATTCGGTTGCCCAGATCCGCAAGCTGGTCGACAGCGGTCTGCCGGTCTTCGGCATTTGCCTGGGTCATCAGATGCTGGCACTGGCACTCGGCGCACAGACCATGAAAATGCATCAGGGGCATCATGGCGCCAACCATCCGGTCAAGGACCACACCACGGGCAAGGTGGAAATCGTGTCGATGAACCATGGTTTTGCGGTCGACAGCGACAGTCTGCCAGCCGGCGTTGAAGAAACCCATGTCAGCCTGTTTGACGGCACAAACTGCGGATTGCGGTTGGCCGGCAAGCCGGTGTTCAGCGTTCAGCACCATCCGGAGGCCAGCCCAGGTCCTCAGGACAGCCACTACCTGTTCCGCCGTTTCCTCAACCTGATCAAAACGGCCAAAGGCGAAGAGCTGTTCGACGAGCGGGCCTAGTAGCCCTCAAACACTTTGGTGTCGCAGGACGCGAGCCTACCGCTTTCAAACCCGGCCAGGAACCAGGCGCGGCGCTGTTTTGACGTGCCATGGCTGAAGCTCTCGGGCACCACATAGCCCTGAGTGCGGCGTTGAATGGCGTCATCGCCAATCTGCGTTGCCGCGTTCAAGGCCTCCTCAACATCGCCCTTCTCCAGCAGACCTTTCTGGTTGGTATAATGAGCCCAGATGCCGGCAAAGCAGTCGGCCTGCAGTTCCACACGAACCGACATGGCATTGACCTCGGCGCGGCTCAGCGAGCGGCGCATCTGGTTGAATTTCGGCAGAACACCGATGACGTTTTGAACATGATGGCCGACTTCATGGGCGATCACATAGGCCTGGGCGAAGTCGCCGCTGGCATCAAAGCGCTTGGCCAGTGTGTCAAAGAAGTTGGTGTCGAGATAGACCTTGCTGTCGCCGGGGCAATAAAACGGTCCGGTGGCTGAACTGGCCTGCCCGCAGGCGGAGCGGATGCTGTCATAGAACATGACCAGTTTGGGTTCGGGATATTGGCGGCCCTGTTGTTGGAAAATGCCGTTCCAGACGTTTTCCGTTTCGGCCAGGATGACACCGACAAACTGTTTCATCTCGTCATTGGCTGGCGCCTGACCGCTGCCATTGGTTTGCGGCATCGGCGTTGTGCGCGTGGTCTGGCGCGTCTGGTCGGGCACAAAGCTGCCCCCACCACCGGCCAGCATGTCGAGCGGATTGATGCCGCAGGACCGCAGCAGGAAGAACAGAACAACCAGGATGATGATCGTGCCAAAGCCGCCACCGCCAGCGCGGCGCATTCTTGTGCCACCGCGTCGCCCGGCACCGGTGCGGTTGCGCCCCAAGCCTCCCGGTATCTGGAAGCCACCGCCGCGGCCGCCGCGGCTACCGCCGCGCACGTCTTCAATGTTGGAACTCTCCCGTCGACCGCGCCAGCGCATGCCGTATCCTCACAATTGCATTTGGGGTTTGGTTGCCCATCGTTGCGTCAACATTATGCGGCCCAATTGGGGCACGCAAGAAACTTCCGGTCTTGCAAAAGTCAGATGCGCGCAAATACCCCGGTTTCATCCACGAAAATGCAGTCTTTTGGGGTTTCATGCCTGCAAAGCTTATCCTATAGAGACGCCTTAGCCACGACATTTTGCTCCGCGTTCCGGACGGTTTTACTGGACACGATTCCGCACGGCACAAGAGCAGGTCACATTCAGCCAGCTAAGGCCCGCCTATGCCCAAAAGACAAGACATCGACGCCATTCTCATTATCGGGGCTGGCCCCATCGTCATTGGCCAAGCCTGTGAGTTTGATTACTCCGGCACCCAGGCCTGCAAAGCACTGCGCGCAGAGGGCTATCGCATCGTTCTGGTCAACTCCAATCCGGCAACGATCATGACCGATCCGGAACTGGCCGATGCCACCTATATCGAGCCGATCACGCCGGAGATTGTCGCCAAGATCATCGAAAAGGAACGGGCGCAATATCCAGATGAGAAGCTGGTCCTGCTGCCGACCATGGGTGGGCAGACAGCGCTCAACACCGCCCTGTCGCTGGAACGCATGGGCGTGCTGGAAGAGCATGGCGTTGAAATGATCGGTGCGAAGGCCGCCGCCATCGACAAGGCTGAAGACCGCGACCTGTTCCGCACGGCGATGGACAAGATCGGCCTGGCGACTCCAGCCTCGGCCTTCGTGAACACCTCAGACCTCAAGAAACAGTTTGCTGAAGACGAGAAGAAGCATTTCGCCGGCAAGGGTTCACGCGAAGAGCTGCAAAGATCGTGGGACAGCGGTGAGCAATACCGCCGCGAGCGCCACCGCATTACCGCCCAGATGCAGGCATTGGACGCCATTGAAACAACCGGCCTGCCGGCCATCATCCGGCCTTCCTTCACGATGGGTGGTCAGGGCGGCGGCATCGCCTACACGCTGGATGAGCTTTACGACATCGTCCTGTCCGGCGTTGAAGCCTCGCCGACCAACGAAGTGCTGGTGGAACAATCGGTTCTCGGTTGGAAAGAATACGAGATGGAAGTTGTGCGCGACCGCGCAGACAACTGCATCATCGTGTGTTCGATTGAAAACGTCGACCCGATGGGCGTGCATACCGGCGATTCCATCACCGTCGCGCCAGCCCTGACGCTGACCGACAAAGAATATCAGATCATGCGCAACGCCTCGATCGCGGTACTGCGGGAAATCGGCGTCGAAACCGGCGGTTCCAACGTCCAGTTTGCGGTCAACCCCGAAGACGGTGAACTGGTTGTCATCGAGATGAACCCACGCGTATCGCGTTCGTCGGCGCTGGCATCGAAAGCCACCGGCTTCCCGATTGCCAAGGTCGCTGCGCGTCTGGCCGTCGGCTATACGCTCGACGAGTTGGAGAACGACATTACCGGTGGCGCGACCCCGGCATCATTCGAGCCCAGCATCGACTATGTTGTCACCAAGATCCCGCGCTTTGCTTTTGAAAAATTTGGCGCCGCCTCCAACACGCTGACCACGTCGATGAAGTCGGTTGGCGAGGTCATGGCGATCGGCCGTACCTTTGCCGAGAGCCTGCAGAAGGCGCTTCGCGGTCTGGAAACCGGATTGACCGGTCTCGATGAAATCTGGATCGACGGCTTTGACAGCAAGGCCGACACCGACGAGGGCCGCAAGGAAAACCGCAATGCCATTCGGGCCGCGCTCGGCACACCAAAGCCGGACCGCCTGCTGAAAGTGGCGCAGGCCATGCGGGTTGGCACCAGCCTGGAGGAGATCCACACCTTCTGCCGTATCGACCCCTGGTTCCTGGAACAGATGCAGGCGATCATCGATATGGAACAGCGCGTGGCGGCCCACGGCCTGCCGGACGATGCGCAAAACATGCGGGCGCTGAAATCCATGGGCTTCTCCGACAAGCGCCTGGCGCAACTGAGCGGCCTGACGGCCCTCGACGTTGCCAGCAAGCGCAACGATCTGGACGTGCATCCGGTTTACAAGCGCATCGACACATGTGCCGCCGAATTCGCCTCCCCAACGGCCTATATGTATTCGAGCTACGAGACACCGTTTGCCGGTTCCCTGCGCAGCGAAGTCGGCATTTCCGACGCCAAGAAGGTGATGATCCTCGGTGGCGGACCAAACCGCATCGGTCAAGGCATCGAGTTTGACTATTGCTGCTGTCACGCCGCCTTTGCGCTGGCGGATGCCGGTTTTGAATCGATCATGGTCAACTGCAACCCGGAAACCGTGTCGACCGACTACGACACATCCGACCGGCTGTATTTCGAACCTCTGACGTCGGAAGACGTTCTGGAAATCATCCGCACGGAACAGGCCAAGGGCGAGTTCCTCGGCGTCATCGTGCAGTTCGGCGGCCAGACACCGCTCGGCCTCGCCAGCGATCTGGAAGCGGCCGGCGTGCCGATCCTCGGCACCTCGCCCGACAAGATCGATCTGGCCGAAGACCGCGACCGGTTCCAGAAATTCCTCAACGAGCTGGATCTGAAACAGCCGGTCAACGGAATTGCCCGCTCGGTCGATGAAGCCCGCGAAATCGTCAAGGAAGTTGGCTATCCAGTGGTGATCCGCCCCTCCTATGTTCTGGGCGGACGGGCGATGGAAATCGTACGAGATGACACGCAGTTTGAGCACTACATTTCAGAAGCCGTTGTTGTGTCCGGCGACACGCCGGTGCTGATCGACTCCTACCTGACCAATGCCATTGAAGTGGACGTGGATTGCCTCAGCGATGGCACAACCACCTATGTCTGCGGCATCATGGAACACATCGAAGAGGCCGGTATTCACTCTGGTGACTCAGCCTGTTCGCTGCCCACCCACTCGCTGGACGACAAGATGCTCGACGAGTTGGAGCGGCAGACATCAGCCATGGCCCTGGCCTTGGGCGTGGTTGGTTTGATGAACGTGCAATATGCCATCAAGGACGATGTGATCTACGTATTGGAAGTCAATCCACGCGCGTCGCGCACCGTGCCATTTGTTGCGAAGACGATCGGTGTTCCGATCGCTCGCCTTGCGGCACGGGTGATGGCTGGCGAAACCCTCGACAAGCTTCTGCCAAACCGACCCAATGCCCGCGAATTGCAGCATATGGCGGTGAAGGAAGCCGTCTTCCCATTTGCCCGCTTCCCAGGCGTCGACACCCTGCTCGGCCCGGAAATGCGCTCGACCGGGGAAGTCATGGGGCTCGACAAAGACTTAGGTGTGGCATTCGCCAAATCACAAATGGCTGCCAAGCCT